>NZ_AZND01000027.1:0-26981 GCF_000576205.1 Methylibium sp. T29
CGCGCCGGCACCGGCGGCGGCTGCGCCGAGCCCGCCGCGCCGACCGGACACAGCGTGAGTCACCGATGGTCGGCACCTTCTACCGCTCGTCGAGCCCGGGCGCCAAGGCCTTCGCCGAGGTCGGCCAGGAGATCAAGGAAGGCGAGCCGATCTGCATCATCGAGGCGATGAAGATCATGAACGAGATCGAGGCCGACAAGTCGGGCACGGTCACCAAGATCCTCTGCGAGAACGGGCAGGCGGTCGAGTTCGGGCAGCCGCTGTTCATCATCGAGTGAGGCAGAGCACTCGATGTTCAAGAAGATCCTGATCGCCAACCGAGGCGAGATCGCCCTCCGCATCCAGAGAGCCTGCCGCGAGCTCGGCGTGCGCGCCGTCATCGTCTACTCGGAGGCCGACCGCGACGCCAAGTACGTGAAGCTCGCCGACGAGGCGGTCTGCATCGGCCCGCCGGCCTCGGCGCAGAGCTATCTCAACATGCCGGCCATCATCGCCGCCGCCGAGGTGACGGATGCCGAGGCCATCCACCCCGGCTACGGCTTCCTCAGCGAGAACGCCGACTTCGCCGAGCGCGTGCAACAGAGCGGCTTCACCTTCATCGGCCCGACGCCGGAGTCGATCCGCGTGATGGGCGACAAGGTGGCTGCCAAGCAGGCCATGATCAAGTCGGGCGTGCCCACGGTGCCGGGCGCCGAGGGCGCGTTGCCGGACGACCCGAAGGAGATCATCCGCCAGGCGCGCGCGATCGGCTACCCGGTCATCATCAAGGCCGCCGGTGGTGGCGGCGGACGCGGCATGCGGGTGGTGCACACCGAGGCGGCGCTGATCCACGCGGTGCAGACGACGCGCGCCGAGGCCGGCGCGGCCTTCGGCAACCCGACCGTCTACATGGAGAAGTTCCTCGAGAATCCGCGCCACATCGAGATCCAGGTGCTGGCCGACACCCACCGCAACGCGGTGTGGCTGGGCGAGCGCGACTGCTCGATGCAGCGTCGCCACCAGAAGATCATCGAGGAAGCTCCGGCGCCCGGCATCCCGCGGCGCGTGATCGAGCGCATCGGCGAACGCTGCGTCGCCGCCTGCAAGAAGATCGGCTATCGGGGCGCCGGTACCTTCGAGTTCCTGTACGAAAACGGCGAGTTCTACTTCATCGAGATGAACACCCGCGTGCAGGTCGAGCACCCGGTGACCGAGCTCGTGACCGGCGTCGACATCGTGCAGATGCAGATCAAGATCGCCGCCGGCGAGAAGCTGCCGTTCACGCAACGCCAGATCGAGATGCGGGGCCACGCGATCGAGTGCCGCATCAACGCCGAGGACCCGTACAAGTTCACGCCGTCACCGGGCCGCATCACGATGTGGCATCCGCCGGGCGGCCCCGGCGTGCGGGTCGATTCGCACGCGTACACCAACTACTTCGTGCCGCCGAACTACGACTCGATGATCGGCAAGATCATCACGCACGGCGACACCCGCGAGCAGGCCTTGGCCCGCATGCGCACGGCGCTGCTGGAGACGGTGATCGAAGGGATCCAGACCAACACGCCGCTGCACCGCGAGTTGGTGGTCGACGCGAAATTCGTCGAGGGCGGCACGAGCATCCATTACCTCGAAGGCTGGATGGCCCAGCGCAAGCGCTGACGTGGCAGACACGAGCATGTTCGAGCTGGTGTTGCTCGCCCGCGAGGAGCAGGTCGAGTCAGTGTCGGACGCGCTGATGGAACTCGAAGCGCTGAGCATCTCGGTCGAAGACGCGGACGCCGACACACCGTCCGAGCAGGCGTTGTTCGGTGAACCCGACATGCCTGCACCGAAGGCCGGTTGGCAGCGCTCGACGCTGCGCGCCCTGTTTCCGGACGAGTCCAGCGCGACCGATGCGGCGACGCTGTTGCTGGCTCAGGAGTGGGCGGCCGATCTGCAGGTGCACTCGCTGCAGCCGGTGCCCGAACAGGACTGGGTGCGATTGACGCAGTCGCAGTTCGCGCCGGTCGAGATCACGCCGACCTTCTGGATCGTGCCGTCATGGCATGAGGCGCCGGCCGCGGCGACGCAGGTGATACGGCTCGACCCTGGCCTCGCCTTCGGCACCGGCACGCATCCGACGACGCGCATGTGCCTGCGCTGGATCGCCACGCACGAGGCTGCGGTGCGCGGCCGGCGCGTGCTCGACTATGGCTGCGGCTCGGGCATCCTTGCCATCGGTGCCGCACTGTTCGGGGCCGCGCCGATCGACGCGGTCGACATCGACCCGGCGGCGATCCAGTCGACTCGGGACAACGCACATGCCAATGGCGTGACGCTCGAAGCCGGGCTGCCCGAACGCGCCGGCAGCCCGTCGGCCATCTATCCGCTGGTGCTGGCCAACATCCTGGCCACACCGTTGAAGCTGCTGGCGCCGCTGCTCAGCGCCCATGTCGCCGCGGGCGGCCACCTCGTGCTGGCCGGCATCCTGGAGCGCCAGGCCGCCGAGCTGCAGGCCGCCTATGCGCCATGGCTTGTGCTCGAGGTCAGCGATCGCGAAGACGGCTGGATCCTGATGACCGCCCGCCGCGCCGCCTGAGAAGGGCCTGCGCGATGGCATCATTCGCAGCATGAGCCTGGCCACCCGCTGCACCGCCTGCGGCACGATCTTCCGTGTCGTGCAGGACCAGCTCAAGGTCTCGGAAGGCTGGGTGCGCTGCGGCCGCTGCCAGGACACCTTCAACGCGCTCGAAGGCCTGTTCGATCTGGAGCGCGAGGCACCGCCGCAGCGTATCCCGAAGGCCGGCGCTACGCAGTCGGTGGTCGAGGGCATGGCCGAGTTCGTTGCGAGCCATCACCCCGGCAACAGCGAACACGGCGCACTGCCGGCCATGCCCGCGACCCAGGAGCATGACGCGATCGAGTCGCGCTTCTTCGCGCCGCAGTCCGACGACAGCCGCTCGGACGAGCACCCCGATTTCGCCGATGCCCGCTTTCCGAGCGAGTTCCCGCCCGACGCCGCGGCACTGGAACCGGACGCGACCGAAGATCCCGTCGATGCGCTGCCGCCAGCCAGCCCCAAGAGCGCGCCGCCGTCCACGCCATTGCTGCAGCGCTGGCGCGACAGCCGTGCCGCGCGACAGGCGGCCGCGATGAGTTCGCTGCTGGAGGCGCCGATCGGGACGAGGCGGCGATGCCGCCGCCCGCTGCGCCGGCCGTTGCCGGCACTCCCGGCTTCCTGCGCCAGGCCGAGGATGCGGCGCGCTGGCGCCGCCCGCGGGTGCGCGCCTCGCTCGTCGTGGCTGCGGCACTGCTGATCGGCACGCTGCTCACCCAGATCGCTGTGCAGTACCGCGACGCCTTCGCGGCACAATGGCCGCAGGCGCGGCCGACACTGGAAACGCTGTGCGAGGTGCTGGACTGCCGCATCGAGCCGCTGCGGCGCCTTGCGGCCATCACCGTCGAATCGAGTGGGCTGACGCAGGTGGAAGGCAGTGATGCCTACCGGCTGAGCCTGACGCTGCACAACCGGGGCCAGGTGGATATCGCCCTGCCGTCGGTCGATCTCAGTGTGACCGACAACAGCGGCACCCTGGTCTCGCGGCGCGCGCTGGCGCCGGCCGATTTCCGCACCGCCACGGGCGGTTCAGTGCCCGGCGTGGCGCTCGCCCCCGGATCGGAAAGTCAGTTGCAAGCACTGCTGACGGCGCGCGGCGCACGCATCAGTGGCTACACGGTCGAGCTGTTCTATCCCTGAGCCCCTTGCTCGTCGCCGATCGACCGCCCTTTTATTCTTCCTCGTCTCGGAGTTGCCATGCCGGCCCTGATCTGCGGTTCGCTCGCGTTCGACACCATCACCATGTTCCCCGGCCGCTTTGCGCAACAGATCCTCCCTGAGCAGATCCACATCCTCAACGTGTCCTTCCTGGTACCCACGCTGAAGCGCGAATTCGGCGGTTGCGCCGGCAATATCGCCTACACCCACCAGCAGCTGGGCGGCACGCCGGTGGTGATGGCGACGCTCGGCGCCGACGGCGACGGCTACCTGCAGCGGCTGCGCGATTGGGGCGTGAGCACGACCCTGGTCAAACGCATCGATGAAAGCTACACGGCGCAGGCGATCATCATCACCGACCAAGACAACAACCAGATCACCGCCTTCCACCCCGGCGCGATGCAGTTCGCACAGCGCACGGCGGTGCCCCCACGGGGTGACCTGGCGCTCGCGATCGTGGCACCGGACGGCCGCGACGCGATGATCGAGCATGCCCAGCAGTTGCACGAGGCCGGCATTCCATTCATCTTCGATCCGGGCCAGGGCCTGCCGATGTTCGACGGCACCGAACTGCGCCGATTCGTCGAGCAGGCGAGTTGGGTCGCGGTGAACGACTACGAGGCGAGGATGCTGTGTGACCGCACCGGCCTGAGCTCGAACAACTGTCGCGCTCCCACTTGCGCGGCCTGTTCGTCACACTGGGCGCTGACGGCTGCGAGGTGTGGGAGCAGGGGCAGGTCCGGCGCGTTCCTGGCGTGACCGCCACGGCGATCGTCGATCCGACCGGTTGCGGCGACGCCTTCCGCGGTGCGGTGCTCTACGGCCTGGAGCGCGACTGGCCCCTGGCGCGCTGCGCCGAACTCGGAAACCGCGTCGGCGCGCTGAAGATTGCGTGCGCCGGCCCGCAGAACCACCGCATCGATCGGGCCGCGCTCGGACTCTGAATCGGTATCGACTGTGCCGTAATGCACAGTCGTGAGGCAGCGGCGCCCTCGGAGACAGCGACACGCGAGATGGATTCACGGACGCAGTGGCGGCCGAGCAGCTATCGTTCGCATCAGGCTGAGTGGCCGGTGAAACTGCGGCCGCCGATGGAGTGTGCGATGACTCTCACGAACTGGCTGCTGTTGATGGGCGCTGCGCTCGCGCTGGCCGCGCTTTCGTGGCTGATGTGCGCCTGGTGGTATCGACGCCAGTTGAGTGCCGTGCTGCAACGCCTCGAAAAGGCCCGCGCCGTCGCGGGCCAGAATGCAACGCAGGCCAAACGCCAGATCGCACAGTTGCAGAAGGAACTGGCCGAACGCCCGGCGCTGAGTGCGGTTCAGCGCGAAGCCCGCGACAAGGCCGCCGATGCCGCCGCGCGCAAGCAGGAACTTGCCGAGAACCTCGACCGCGGCCGACTCGCGACGGCCCTGCCTGCGAACGGCTTCGCCGACACGCAACCTCTCTAGACCGACCGCGTACTGCCGCTGCTGCTGCGCCCATGAAAAAGCCCGGCCGGAGCCGGGCTTTCAACTCTGGTCGAGCCAATCGCTCAGGGCTTGGTGCCCGTCGGGAAAGGCCAAGCCGCTTGCGGGCTGAGCGTGGTCTTCGCTGCCGGGGCTGCAGGCGCAGCAGGGGCGGCGGGAGCCTTCTTCGCAGCCGGCTTCTTCGCGGCTTTCTTCGCAGCCGGCTTCTTGGCAGCCTTCTTCGCGGCAGGCTTCTTCGCCGCGGCCTTCTTGGCAGGGGCCTTCTTCGCCGCCGCCTTCTTGGCCGGAGCCTTCTTCGCCGCCGCCTTCTTGGCCGGAGCCTTCTTCGCCGCCGCCTTCTTGGCCGGAGCCTTCTTCGCTGCCGCCTTCTTGGCCGGAGCCTTCTTGACTGCAGCCTTCTTCGCCGGGGCCTTCTTGGCCGCGACCTTCTTCGCCGGGGCCTTCTTGGCCGCAGCCTTCTTCGCAGGGGCCTTCTTAGCGGCCGGTTTCTTCGCAGTTGCCATCACGATTCTCCTTGATCAAGTTGCAAAGAGCACTGTGCCGCTCGATACGGCACAGCGATTCACTGCCCATGGGGCTGCCTTGGAGAGACGCTCCGGTGCAGTGAATGGGGTCGTGGGCAATGCGTTGCGCTTCTGCGTCGCTAACGTCTCACCCACAGATCTTGATTTGTTGTCTTCCTTCTTCTTCAGAGCCCGAGCGCCGTGCGCACGAGGTGCTTCAATCCCAGGAGAGCGCGCCACCGGACTGGTACTCGATGACGCGGGTCTCGAAGAAATTGCGCTCCTTCTTCAGGTCGATCATTTCACTCATCCACGGGAACGGGTTTTCCTCGTTCGGGAAGAGCTCCTCCAGGCCGATCTGCGTCGCGCGCCGGTTCGCGATGTAACGCAGGTAGCCCTTGAACATGGACGCGTTCAGACCGAGCACGCCGCGCGGCATGGTGTCTTCGGCGTAGCGGTATTCCAGTTCGACGGCCTTCATGAACAGGGCCTTGATCTCGGCCTTGAATTCGGCGGTCCACAGCTGGGGGTTCTCGAGCTTGATCTGGTTGATCAGGTCGATGCCGAAGTTGCAGTGCATCGACTCGTCACGCAGGATGTATTGGTACTGCTCGGCCGCGCCCGTCATCTTGTTCTGCCGACCGAGCGCGAGGATCTGCGTGAAGCCGACGTAGAAGAACAGACCTTCCATCAGGCAGGCGAAGACGATCAGCGATTTCAGCAGCGTGCGATCGTTCTCGAGCGTGCCGGTGTGGAAGTTCGGATCCATGATCGCGCCGATGAAGGGGATCAGGAACTCGTCCTTGTCGCGGATCGACTGGACCTCGTTGTAGGCGTTGAAGATCTCGCTCTCGTCCAGGCCCAGCGACTCGACGATGTACTGATAGGCGTGCGTGTGGATCGCTTCTTCGAAGGCTTGGCGCAACAGGAACTGCCGGCACTCGGGCGCGGTGATGTGGCGGTAGGTGCCCAGCACGATGTTGTTGGCGGCCAGCGAATCGGCGGTCACGAAGAAGCCGAGGTTGCGCTTGATGATGCGGCGCTCGTCTTCCGACAAGCCGTTCGGATCCTTCCAGGTCGCGATGTCGCGCGACATGTTGACCTCTTGCGGCATCCAGTGATTCGCACAGGTGGCGAGGTACTTCTCCCACGCCCACTTGTACTTGAACGGCACCAGTTGGTTGACGTCGGTCTGGCCGTTGATGATGCGCTTGTCGGCCACGTTGACGCGGCGCGTGCCCGCTGCCGCCGAAGGCTTCACGGCATGGGCCGCAGCCGGAGGCGCATCGAACAAGGCAGCAGACTGCGTTGCGGGCGACGAGGAAATCGGGGATGACGGGTCTGTGGCCCGTGCATCGCGCAGCGATGAGGGCGGAGTGTGATGCGTCGCAGTGGAGGCGGAACGAGCGTCGTCTTCCCAAACCAGCATGGTGTACTTCCTGTGAACTGAATTATCGGAGTGTTGTGTTCAAACACCAAGCACTTGTTGACATCGAAGCGCTGAAGTTGTTGCGGTCGTGCATCGCTTGCAGGCGACCACGACCGCACGACACGCATTGGCGAATCACTGACAGGCCTCGCACGTCGGGTCGTCGATCGCGCAGAACTTCATGTCGGTGGCGGGCACGCTGCTCGCAGCATCGAACTGCGCTTGCGCTGCAGCAGCCACGGCATCGACACCACCGCTGCCGCTCGACACGGCATTCAGGTGCCCCGCCTTCACCGTCGATTTCTCGGCATGCGTCGCGCCCACCGTGCGCAGGTAGTAGGTGGTCTTCAGGCCACGCTGCCACGCGAGCTTGTAGGTGTCGTCGAGCTTCTTGCCGGACGCGCCCGCCATGTAGATGTTGAGGCTCTGCGCCTGGTCGATCCATTTCTGGCGGCGTGCCGCCGCCTCGACCAGCCAGGTCGGCTCGACCTCGAAGGCCGTCGCGTAAAGCGACTTCAGTTCCTCTGGCACGCGGTCGATGCGACGCAGCGAACCATCGAAGTGCTTGAGGTCCATCACCATCACGTCGTCCCACAGACCGAGCTTCTTCAGATCACGCACGAGGTACTCGTTGATGACCGTGAACTCGCCCGACAGGTTGGACTTGACCGACAGGTTGCTGAACGACGGCTCGATCGACGCGTCCACGCCGATGATGTTGGAGATGGTCGCGGTCGGAGCGATCGCCACGCAGTTGGAATTGCGCATGCCGTGCTGCTGGATGCGCGCGCGCAGCGCGTCCCAGTCGAGCGAGGTGGAACGGTCGACGTCGACGTAGCCGCCGCGCTGCTCGGCCAGCAGATCCAGGCTGTCGATCGGCAGGATGCCGCGGTCCCACAGCGAACCCTTGTAGCTGGAATAGCGGCCGCGCTCCTCGGCCAGTTCGGTCGAGGCCCAATAGGCGTGGTAGCACACCGCCTCCATCGAACGGTCGGCGTACTCGACCGCCTGCTGCGAAGCGTAGGCAATGCGCAGTTGGTAGAGGCTGTCCTGGAAGCCCATCACGCCCAGGCCGACCGGGCGGTGGCGCAGATTGGAGTCGCGTGCCTTCTTGACCGCGTAGTAGTTGATGTCGATCACGTTGTCGAGCATGCGCATCGCCGTCGACACCGTCTTCCTCAGCTTGGCGTGGTCGATCTCCAGACCCTCGGCGCCGTGCATCAGGTGCTGGGCGAGGTTGACCGAGCCGAGGTTGCAGACCGCGATCTCGCTGCCGTTGGTGTTGAGCGTGATCTCGGTGCACAGGTTCGAAGAGTGCACCACGCCGACATGCTGCTGGGGCGAGCGGACGTTGCAGGCATCCTTGAACGTGATCCACGGATGCCCGGTCTCGAACAGCATCGACAGCATCTTGCGCCACAGGTCCTTGGCCGGCACGCGCTTGTAGAGCTTGAGCTCGCCTCGATCGGCCTTCTGTTCGTAGGCGGTGTACGCCTGCTCGAAAGCGATGCCGAACTTGTCATGCAGGTCCGGGCAGGTGGACGGCGAGAACAGCGTCCAGTCGCCGCCTTCGATGACGCGCCGCATGAACAGATCGGGGATCCAGTTCGCGGTGTTCATGTCGTGGGTGCGACGGCGGTCGTCGCCGGTGTTCTTGCGCAGCTCCAGGAACTCCTCGATGTCGAGGTGCCAGGTTTCCAGGTAGGCACAGACCGCCCCCTTGCGCTTGCCGCCCTGGTTGACGGCCACCGCGGTGTCGTTGACGACCTTCAGGAATGGCACGACGCCCTGCGACTCGCCGTTGGTGCCCTTGATGTGGCTGCCGAGCGCACGCACCGGTGTCCAGTCGTTGCCCAGACCACCGGCGAACTTGGAGAGCAACGCGTTCTCCTTGATCGCCTCGTAGATGCCGTCCAAGTCGTCGGCCACGGTCGTGAGGTAGCAGCTCGACAGCTGCGAGCGGCGCGTGCCGCTGTTGAACAGCGTCGGCGTGCTCGACATGAAGTCGAAGCTCGACAGCACCTCGTAGAACTCGATTGCCCGCGCCTCGCGGTCGACCTCGTTCAGCGCCAGGCCCATGGCCACGCGCATGAAGAAGGCCTGCGGCAATTCGATGCGCGCCTTGCGAACGTGCAGGAAGTAGCGGTCGTACAGCGTCTGCAGGCCGAGGTAGTCGAACTGCAGGTCGCGGTCGGCCTTGAGCGCCTCGCCCAGGCGGCGCAGGTCGTACTGCATCAGCCGCTCGTCGAGCAGTTCGGCCTCGACACCCTGCTTGATGAAGCCCGGGAAGTAGTCGGCATAGCGCTGCTGCATTTCCTCGTGGAGCACCTCGCCGCCGAGGATTTCGCGGCGGATGGTGTGCAGCAGCAGCCGCGCAGTCGCCCGCGTGTAGGCCGGGTCCTTCTCGATCAGCGTGCGGGCGGCCAGGATGGCGGCCTTGTAGACCTCGTCGATCGGCACGCCGTCGTACAGGTTGCGCTGGGTCTCGGCGAGGATCGGCGCAGCCTGCACCTCGCTGCCGAGATTGGCACAGGCCGATTCCACCAGGGCCTGCAACCGGCCGGTGTCGAGCGGCACGCGCTGGCCGCGATCGATCACGTGCAGCGCGACGGCCGGCGCCACCGGCGCAGCGCCCTGCTTGGCGCGCTCCTGAGCGCGGCGCTCGCGGTACAGCACATAGGCGCGGGCGATCTCGTGGTGCCCGCCGCGCATCAGCCCGAGTTCCACCGCATCCTGGATGTCCTCGATGTGGAAGGTGCCGCCGCCCGGACGTGAACGCAGCAGCGCGCGCACCACCGATTCGGTCAGACCATCGACCATCTCGCGGACGCTGGCCGAGGCCGCACCCTGCGTGCCGTGCACGGCCAGGAAGGCCTTCATCAAGGCCACGGCGATCTTGTTCGGCTCGAACGCCACCACCGCTCCGTTGCGCCGGATGATCTGGTAGCCGGCATAGGCCGAGCTGCCGGGAGCCGCCCGCGAAACTGCGGTGGCGGCGAGCGCGCCGCCGGCAAGAGCGGCGGCCGGAACGCTGGAGCTGATGGATTGCATGAGGTCCCTTTCGGTTCTTATGAGATGACGGTGTTTGCGACGGGCCGGCGCAAGGGGTTCGACTGCGGGTGATCGCCTGGGTTCAGCCTTCGAGGTACCAGCGTGCACGGGACACGGTGCGCCATGAACTGCCGATCGCCATCGTGACAGCGGGACGATCGGAGCAGACGCAGCGCCGGGCTGTACAACGCCGCCTGGACGGGGCGGCCACGAGGTCGATGTTCACGCGAGAGCGACCCCGGACGTGCTCGGCTCAGGCAGGACGGGAAGGCATCGGCACACTATATCTAGCGCTCGTCGCCTCTACAAGCACTATATGTAGCGTGTCACGACTTGAAACGTGGCGACCTTTCTCACACCTCGGAGACAAGCCGCATCAGTGCTTGCGCACGACGGCCCGGCCCACGAGTGACGCGCCTCCAGCGCGAAAATCGGCCGCCAGGCCGCATGGAACCTGCCTTCGCCAAACGCGCTCGCTTCGCGCCTTCAGCGCGAGGCGAGCACACCCTTGGGAAAGTACCGATCCGGCCATTCTGTCAGCGACTGCAGGCGCACCCACTCGAAGCCGGCGCCGGGGTCGAGCTTGCGCCCGGGAGCCACGTGCTCATGCCCGGCCACGTCGCGCAACGGATGCTGCCGCGCGAGCGCGTGCAGCAACTCGGCGAGGCGCTCGTACTGCGACGGCTCGAAGCGCTCGCCCTCCAGACCTTCGAGCTCGATGCCGATCGAATAGTCGTTGCAGTTCTCCCGGCCTCGCCACGCCGAGCGGCCGGCATGCCAGGCCCGCCGCGCTGTCGGCACGAACTGCAGCAGCTCGCCGTCGCGCCGGACGACGAAATGCGATGACACCTCGAGGCCGCGGATCTGCTGGAAATAGGGGTGAGCATCCCAGTCGAGCGTGTTGGTGAACAGCCGCTCGATCGAGTCGCCTCCATAGCTGCCAGGCGGCAGGCTGATCGAATGGATCAGCGCCAGCGTGACCTCGGTGCCTTCTGGCCGCGGCCCATGGTTGGGCGAATCGACGCGGCGCGCAGCCGACCACCAACCGTCCTGCCAGTGCGTGCCCTGCAGGCTCACGCCCGCCCCGATCCGGCGGGCGGCAGTTCGTCATCCGAGTCGTCGGCACCCGGCCCGATGGCCACGCCATGCTCGGCGACCATGACCCCCAGCCGCGCCATGCGATAGCGCATCTGCCGCAGCGAGAGACCGAGCTGGCGCCTGCAGCAGTGCGATTGAAGCGGTAACGCTCCAGCGCACGCACGAGGATGTCGCGCTCGACGCCGTCGAGGTAGGCGGCGAGATCGTCCGGCAACGGCGTCGGCAGCGCCGCGCTCGCCGGGAACTCGGCGGCGCTCGGCGTCGGCACACCCGCTGGCAGCGCCGCCAGCTCGGCACGCCCGCTGTCGCTGAACGCCGACTCGGGCAGGTCGAGGTCGCCGACATCGATCACATCGCCATCGCACAGCGCGACGGCCCGGTGCAGCAGGTTCTCGAGTTCGCGGACGTTGCCGCCGAAGGGGTAGCGCAGCAAGTAGGCGAGCGCGTCACGCGTCAGCCGCGGCGGCGGACTGACTCCGGCGTCGGCGGCGATGCGCTCCAACACGCGCTCGCAGATCGCCGGCAGATCCTCGAGCCGCTCGCGCAGCGGCGGCACCCGGATCTGGATCACGTTGAGCCGGTAGTACAGGTCCTGGCGGAAGCGCCCCGCCTGCACGTCGGCCGCCAAGTTCTTGTGTGTCGCGCTGACGATGCGAACGTCCAGCGCCGTCTCCGTCGTCGCGCCCACCGGCCGCACCGAGCGTTCCTGGATCGAGCGCAGCAGCTTGCTCTGCATCGACAGCGGCAGATCACCAATCTCGTCGAGGAACAGCGTGCCGCCACGCGCGGCCTGGAAGAAACCGTCGCGGTCCTCGTTCGCCCCCGTGAACGCACCGCGTCGGTAGCCGAAGAACTCGGCTTCCAGCAACTGCTCAGGGATCGCCCCGCAGTTCACCGCAATGAAGGGCTGACTCCGGCGCACGCCGCTGTCGTGGATCGCCCGTGCGACCAGCTCCTTGCCGGTGCCGGACTCGCCATGCACCAGCACCGGTGCCATGCTGCGCGAGACCTTCTCGATCAGCGAACGCACCTGCTGCATCGGGGCCGAGTTGCCGGCCATCCGCGCCAGCGCGCCGGCCGGAGGGACCACCGCAGCGGCCGGGCCGATCACGATCGTCGGCACCGGGCGTGCGGCAACGCCGGCGCGCGAGGGCCTCGCCGCCCCGGACTCGGACGGCAACTGATCGGGCTGCACCGTCGGACCGCTGGCCGCGGCCCGACCGAGGGCAGACGCCACGACGCTGCGGAACAGTTTCAGGTCGACCGGCTTGGTCAGGTAGTCGTAGGCGCCGGCCTTCAGCGCCTCGACGGCGCTTTCCGCCGAGCCGTAGGCGGTGATGACGATGGTCTTCTCGCGGCGCCCGGCTTCCTCCAGGCGATGCAGCAGGTCGAGCCCGCTGCCGTCGGGCAGACGCATGTCGGTGATCACCGCGCTGAACGTGCGGTCGGCGAGTTGGGCCCAGGCGTCCTCGACACAGGCTGCGGTCTCGATCTCGTAGCCCTCACGCAGCAGCGTCAGCTCGTAGAGGGTGCGCAGGTCGGGCTCGTCGTCGACCACCAGCAGGCTGAAATGCGAGGCCGGCTCATGGCGTCGCTCCCGGGGTGGAGCATCGCCGCGCCGACAGGTCATGTGCCGTCGAAGGGCTGAAGTCGCTGGGCACTGAAATTCTCATGCGCTGAAGTGAAGCCGGGAATCGCCGTCCGGAAGCAGCGTGCGCCGCATGGCGACCGAGAACACGTTGCGGTGGCGCTCCGGCGCGCCGCGTGAGCTGTATTCGATGCTGGCGCCGTAGCGCTCGCACAGCTCACGACAAATATACAGTCCCAGTCCGGTGCCGCGGCTGCGCGTCGAGAAGAAGGGCTCGAACAGGTAACGCTCGACCTCGGGCGCGATCTGCTCGCCGTCGCTTCCCACCGTGAGCAGGGCTCGGCTTTCGCTCGCCGCAGCGAGCCGCAGTTGGACCGCACCGGGCGTCCGGCTTCCGTGCCGCAGCGCGTTGTCGAGCAGATTCACCAGCACGCGGCGCAGGTGCTCGCCGTCGAACACCACGCCGAGCGGCTCGCTCGGCAGGTCGACCCGCAGCACGCTGTCGGCACCGATCGCCAGGCCCGCGGTGCGGGCCCACTCGCCGCAGATGGTGGCGACCTGCAGACTCGCGTCGAGCGGCGCCGGCTCGGGCAGCAGGCTCGGTGCAACCTCCATCACGTCGTCGACGATGCGCTTCAGGCGCTCGGCGTTCTCATCCACCATGCGCGTGAGCTGCACCTGCTGCGCGCTGCTGGCGTCTTCGGCCAGCAGCGCATTGGCTTGCATGATCGCCGCCAGCGGATTGCGGATCTCGTGCGCAATGCCGGCCGACACGCGACCCATCGCCGCCAGCTTTTCCTGGCGCACGCGCGCCTGCACCGTGCGCAGGTCCTCCAGGAAGAGCACGCAGTAGTCCTCCGGCGCCCCCGTCTCGCGGCGACGCGTGAAGCGCACGCGCAGGCGCAGCTGTCGCGGCCCCGTATCGCTGGAGGCCACACGGGGCAACACCACGTCGCGCCCCCCCTCGGGCCAGTGGCCCTCCCCGAAGGCCCGGTCCACGGCCCTGACCAGGGGCTCCCAGGCCTGCACACCGGTCAGCGAGAAGCTGTCGGCGGCGCTGATCAGCGGCTCGTCGAGCAGATGGCGCGCCGCCGGGTTGGCGGCGCGCACCCGGCCACGGCGGTCGACGACCATCACGCCGTCCTGCATTTCCTCGAGGACGAGGCGATTGAGTTGCGCCTGCTGGCGCGCCAATTCGAGGCTGCCGCGCGCTGTCAGCTCCTCGCGCGCCAGCCGACCGGACAACTCGCCCGCCATCAGGCTGACCACGAACAGGCCGACGCCGGCCAGGCCCGCCTGCGTGAGCTGCAACGTTGCCTCGCCGGTCACGTCCACATTGAGCCCCGCGGCAGCAAGCAGGATCAAGGTGCACCCGGCGGCCACTCCCAACGCCTGCAGACGCGGCGTCAGCACACCGGCCATCAGCACCGGCAGCACGAGCAGCGCCGAGTAGTTCAGCACGCCTCCGCCGGCCAGCAGATGCAGGACGCCGAAGCTCAGCATGTCGACCCCGATCGTCGCCATCCAGTGGCGGCGTCGCAGACGCGACTGCAGCGCCGGCTGCATCGGACCCAGCAGGTTGGGCAGCACCCACAACAGGAGCGCGGCCATCGCGTAAAGCGAACACAGCGACAGCACCAGCTCTCGCTGTGGCCGCGGACTCAGCCAGGTGATCGCCACCTCGGTGGCCAGCAGCGCGAGACCGAGCACCGCGCGCGAGGCCACGAAGGCACGGTAGAGCCGGTACACCGCGCTCTGGCCCGACCCGGCGATCCGCCGCGCCTGACGCGACAGGAAGCGCGAATCGGCAGCATCGGTCTCGCGCCACTCGCCACGGTCGAAGCGCGACTGCGCCGCATCGTCGTCACCGGGCAGGCCGAGATCGATCGACCCGAACCACGACGCCCCGCCATCCGCAGGGGCGCGACGGCGACCCGATCCGGTCGTGCCCGCCATCAGCGTGAGTCGCCGTGGGCGAGCCGGTGCGCGTCGCTGCAGTAGTGGCCCTGCAGGCCCGCCACGGCCTCGGCTCGCGGCAGGTGCACGCCGCAGTGAACGCACTCGATCATGGCCTGCGGCGCACTGCCCTCGGACGCGGGCGCACGGTCGGGGCGTACCGCACGTGGCCGCGAACGCACGAGCCACAGCACGGCCACGATCACCAGCAGCAGGACCAGGTACTTCATGCGTGAAGGGACGTCGGAAAGACAGAAGAAGGCCGTGCTTCGCCGTCAGGTCGTGCGGTGGAGGACCACTTCCAGCACGAAGCGCGAGCCGACGTAGGCGAGCAGCAGCAGCCCGGCCCCCACATAGAGCCAGCGCGTCGCCAGCCGGCCCCGCCACCCGAAAGCGCGGCGCCCGGCGAGCAGGGCCGCGAACACACCCCAGGCCAGCACGGAGAACACGCTCTTGTGATCCCAGCGCCAGGGCGAGGAGAACCACCAGCCGAGCAGCAGCGTGGCCGACAGCACGACGAAGCCGGCCGCCACGAAGCGGAAGGTCAACTTCTCCAGCCGCAGCAGCGGCAGCCCGGGCGACGGCACGCGCGGCGCTTCGCCTGCCGCCGGCTTGCTGCGCAGGCGCTGCTCCGCACGCCGCAGCAAGGCGGCGTGCAGCAGCGCGGTGCCGAACAAGCCATACGACGCAATGCCGAGGATCCAGTGCAACGGCGCCCACGGTGAGCCAGCGTGCGGGCGCAGTTCGCCGGGAAACACCAGGGTCAGCACGACGGCAGCCGCACCCAGCACGGCCAGCGTGCGCCGCACGCCGGCCAGCGGCACAAAGCGGCTTTCGATCGCATACACCGCCAGCACCAGCCACAGCGTCACCGACAGCGCGGGCGCGAAACCGAAGCGAGCGCCCGGCTGCGCCTCACCGACGCCGGCCGCGTGGAGGCCGATGGCCAGGCCATGGCCGATCCATCCGACCGCCAGCACGACGCCGAGCCATGTGGCTTCGCGCCTGAACGCAGCGACAAGGTAGGCCAGCAGCGCCACGATGCTCGTCGCGGCCAGCGGCAGCAGGCTCGCAGCGGAGAGGCCGGGCGATAAAATCATGCTGCGCAGTGTACGTTCGCGCCCCGGGCCGCAAGGGTGCGCGCCGGACGGCCGGCTCCGCAGCGCGCCGCGCCCCGACACAGCACCAACCCGAGACCTCCTCCCATGGCATCCGCCCTTTCCGAACGCCTGAGCCGCCTGGTCAAGACCATGCGCGGCCAGGCCCGCATCACCGAAGACAACGTGCAGGACATGCTGCGCGAGGTGCGCATGGCGCTGTTGGAGGCCGACGTCGCGCTGCCAGTGGTGCGCGACTTCATCGCCCGCGTGAAGGAAAAGGCACTGGGTCAGGAGGTCGTCGGCTCGCTGTCGCCGGGGCAGGCGCTGGTGGGCGTGGTGCACAAGGAGCTCGCGGCGACCATGGGCGCCGGCGGTGTGGCCGAGCTGAACCTCGCGACGCAACCGCCGGCGGTGATCCTGATGGCCGGCCTGCAGGGCGCCGGCAAAACCACGACGACAGCCAAGCTCGCCAGGCACCTGATCGGGCGCAAGAAAAAGGTGCTCACGGTGTCGGGCGACGTTTACCGGCCGGCCGCGATCGAGCAGCTGAAGACGGTGACCCAGCAGGCCGGCGCGGAGTGGTTTCCGTCGCAGGCCAGCGACCAGCCGGTCGACATCGCGCTGGCCGCGGTGGACTACGCGAAGAAGCACTACTTCGACGTGCTGCTGGTCGACACCGCCGGCCGCCTGGCGATCGACGAAGCGATGATGGCCGAGATCCGCGCGCTGCACGCGGCGCTGAACCCGATCGAGACATTGTTCGTCGTCGACGCGATGCAGGGCCAGGACGCGATCAACGTTGCCAAGGCCTTCAAGGAAGCGCTGCCGCTGACCGGCATTGTTCTGACCAAGCTGGACGGTGACTCGCGCGGCGGCGCCGCGCTGAGCGTCCGCCAGGTCACCGGCGCGCCGATCAAGTTTGCCGGCGTGTCCGAGAAGATCGACGGCCTGGAGCTGTTCGATGCCGAGCGCCACGCCGGACGGATACTCGGCATGGGCGACATCCTCGCGCTGGTCGAGCAGGTGCAGCAGGGCGTCGACCTGCAGGCGGCACAGAAGCTCGCCGACAAGGTGAAGTCGGGCTCGGGCTTCGACCTCGAGGACTTCCTCTCGCAGATCTCGCAGATGAAGAACATGGGAGGCCTGTCGGGCCTGATCGACAAGCTGCCCGCGCAGATGACCGGTGGCAAGACGCCACAGCTCGGCGCCGCGACATGGACCGTGCCGAGCGCGACGTGCGTCGCATGGAAGGAATCATCCGTTCGATGACGCCGCTCGAGCGGCGCAAGCCCGAGTTGCTCAAGGCCAGCCGCAAGCGCCGCATCGCCGCCGGCGCGGGCGTTCAGGTGCAGGAGGTCAACCGCCTGCTGAACCAGTTCGAGCAGATGCAGGGGATGATGAAGAAGATGAAGGGCGGCGGCATGATGAAGATGATGAAGCGCATGGGCGGCGGCGGAATGAAAGGATTTGTTCGCTAGCCCGAAAGCGTGCGTTGTTCTCTTGACGCTCTTCGGCGCCCCACTTACGTTCATCGTCGGGGTTTTGGAGGATGACGATGATGGGCGATCCGATGGTTTTGCAGGCGCTGGCGGTGCTGTTGGCGGGCCTGATGCTGGTGGTACTGGCGCGACGCCGCGGTGGCCGTGAACGCCCGGAAAGTCCGGGCCGCGACAAGCAGCGCGACAAGCGCGTCGAGGCGCTCGACACCGTGGCCGCGTGGCCGCCCGAAGCCACCCGCGTGCTCACGCTCAAGGAGCGCAAGGCGCAGTTGGTGCTGCAGCAGGCCCTGCCCGAGTACACCTTGCTGGCGCAGGTGCCCCTGGCCCGCTTCATCCGCGTGCCGACCCGCAATTCGTACCACGAGTGGATGCGCCGCGTCGGCCAGATCTGCGCCGACCTGGTGGTCTGCGACACGGTCTCGCAGGTGATTGCCGTCGTCGAAGTGCGCCGCCCGCCCGGCAAGGACGGTGAACGCACCGTGCGCCGCCACGAGCGCATGGACCGCGTGCTGCAGCAAGCCGGCATCCGCGTGATCGTCTGGAACGAGGACGCACTGCCGAGCGTCCCGATGGTGCGCGACCAAGTGGTGAACACGTCGCAGGGCCTTCGTACCGAGGACGGCGGCAGCCGTGTGCGCACCCGCCGGGCAGCGGTCATGCCGGGGGTGCTCGTGACCGAGGTCGCCGGCAGCGCCGCGCCGGCGGCGCGGCCCACGATGGTGACCTTGCAGGACGTGCTCGAGGACCTGGACCGCGAGGCAGCTGACGGCGCCACGCTGGCGGAGCCCGCCCAGTCGACCTGGTTCGACGATCTGTCGTCCGCGTCGATGCCGCTCGACGCGCCGGCCCGCTGAACCTGGCGCGTCCGGCTCAGGTCAGCAGCGCCTGCGAGAACTCGCGCGCGTCGAAAGTCTCCAGATCCGCGAGCTTCTCGCCCACGCCGATGAAATAGACCGGCACCGGCGAGGCGCCGTCACGCTCGCGCGACCACAGCGCGATCGCCGCCAGCACCCCGCCCTTGGCAGTGCCGTCGAGCTTGGTGACGACCAGCCCGGTCAGCCCCAACACGGCATCGAAGGCCTTGACCTGGGCCAGCGCGTTCTGCCCGGTGTTGCCGTCCACCACCAACAGCACCTCGTGCGGCGCGCCGTCCATGGCCTTGCCGATGGTGCGCTTGATCTTGCGCAGCTCTTCCATCAGGTGCGCCTGCGTCGGCAGGCGGCCGGCGGTGTCGGCGACGACCACATCGCAGCCGCGGGCCTGCCCGGCCTTCACGGCATCGAAGCTCACCGCGGCCGGGTCGCCGCCTTCCTGGCTGACGATCTCGACGCGGTTGCGGTCCGCCCACACCGCGAGTTGCTCCTTCGCCGCTGCGCGGAAGGTGTCGGCCGCCGCCAGCAGCACCTTCAGGCCGCCGTCGGCAAGGTGGCGCGTGAGCTTGCCGATGCTGGTCGTCTTGCCCGCGCCGTTGACCCCCGCGACCATGATCACCGTCGGCCGCGTCTCGCCCAGCACCAGCGGCCGCTGCAGGGGCGCAAGCAGTTCGGCCAGCGCGTCGACCAGCAACAACTTCACCGCGGCAGGATCGGTGGCCTTGTGCTCCTTGACGCGCCGCTTCAGGTCGGCGAGCAGGTGCTGCGTGGCGGGCATGCCGGCGTCGGCCATCAGCAGCGCCGCCTCGAGTTCCTCGTACAGCGCCTCGTCGATGCGCGTGCCGGTGAACACCTGCGTGATGCCGGATCCGGTGCGCCGCAGCCCGCTCTTGAGCCGGTCGAGCCAGGGGCGGCGCTGTTCGGCAGGCGCCGCAGCAGCCACGCGGACTTCGGCATCAGGCCCGGGAGACGGTGCGGATGCTGCTGGGGCCTCGGGGCCGGTCGGCGGTGGCGCCACGACCGGCGCCTTCTTCTTGAAGAAACTGAACATGTGGCCCGGATTCTAGGGACAGGCCGCCGCGGCCTCTCTGGGACGCAGCGCCCCACACGCACCACGGTGAGCCCGGCGCGCGAGCGATCGTCACCGGCGCACCGGAGAAGCGGCTGCCTAGAATCGGCCGATGCCCCGTGCCCCCGCTGCCGCTCGCCCCGCCGCCACGCCAGCCAGGCCGGGTGAGGTCCGACTGATCGGCGGGCAGTGGAAGCGCAGCAAGCTGCCGGTGCCCGTGGCTCCGGGGCTGCGCCCCACGCCCGACCGCGTGCGGGAGACCTTGTTCAACTGGCTTGGCCAGGACCTGAGCGGCTGGCGCTGCTCGATGCCTTCGCCGGCAGCGGCGCGCTCGGTTTCGAGGCAGCCTCGCGCGGCGCCAGCGACGTGATGCTGCTCGAGCGCGACGCCGCCTGGTGCGCGGACTGTGCGCAGTGCGGGCGCGACTGGCGGCCCACGCGGTGCGCATCGAGGCCGCCGACGCGCTGGCGTGGATGACGCGTTACGCCGGCGCGCCCTTCGACTTGGTGCTGCTGGATCCGCCCTTCGACGGGGGCCTGTTCGAGCCGGCGCTGCGCGCTGCGCAGCGCGTGCTGGCACCCACCGGTCGCGCCTACCTCGAAGCCGACCGGGCGTTCGAGGCCGAGACGCTAGAGCCACTCGGCTTCGCGCTCGATCGGCACACCCGCGCCGGGCAGGTGCATGCGCACCTGCTCCGCCCCGCGGACCGTGACGCTGCGGCATAAACTTCGCCACCCTGCCCGCTCCGCGAAGGAAACACCGTGCCCTTCAACCCCGGCCTGAGCGCCGTCTACCCCGGTACCTTCGACCCGATGACGCTCGGACACCAGGATCTGGTGCGTCGCGCCAGCGCGCTGTTCCCCCGTCTGATCGTCGCCGTGGCCGCCGGCCACCACAAGCGCACCATGTTCACCATCGCCGAACGGCTGGAGATCGCGCAGGAACTGCTGGCCTCGCATCGCAATGTCGAAGTCATCGCGTTCCGCGGGTTGCTGCGCGACTTCGTCGTCGAGCACGGCGGCAAGGTGGTGGTGCGCGGCCTGCGCGCCGTGAGCGACTTCGAATACGAGTTCCAGATGGCCGGCATGAATCGCCAGCTGATGCCCAACGTGGAAACCGTGTTCCTGACCCCGAGCGACCAGTACCAGTTCATCAGCGGCACCTTCGTGCGCGAGATTGCCACCTTGGGCGGTGATGTTTCGAAGTTCGTGGCACCCTCGGTCCTCCAGCGCCTGAAACAGCGCGTCAGCCAGGCCACATGACACACCGGATGTCCGTCCCGATCGACAACGCCCGCCGCGGGCTCGGCGGCCGTGCGCCGCTGCATCGGAGCTCCCCATGGCCCTGATGATCACGGACGACTGCATCAACTGCGACGTCTGCGAGCCCGAGTGCCCCAACCAGGCCATCTCGCTCGGGCCCGAGATCTACATCATCGACCCGGCCAAGTGCACCGAGTGCGTCGGTCACTTCGACGAACCGCAGTGTGTGCAGGTCTGCCCGGTCGCCTGCATCCCGGTGAATCCGGCGCACGTCGAGAGCCCGCCGCAGTTGTGGGCCAAGTTCAGGGCGCTCGTCGGTGAACCCGCGTCGCCAGACGTGTCGCCGCTGCCCCCCTCCGGCACCGCTGCGGCTGAATCGCCGTTCTGTGTTCAACGGGTCGGCGGGGCCGCCGTTCCGGCGCGCGTCTTCTTGGCACCGGGCGGCACAGGCCCTGTCGCCTTGAAATCTCCGGAAGCACCGGCCGGAGGGTTTGCAGGCCGCTTCGCGTGCCGCCGCTTCTTCGGGTTCGGCTTGCCGGCAGTCGCGTGCACCTCTGCGTCCTTCTGCGTTGGCGCGCTCAACGAAGCCGCCCTCACGCTCACCGACTCGGCTTGGCGTCGCTCGTGGGCGAGCGCATCGGCCAAGCGGGCATCGCGCCGCGCCGCCTCCATGGCCTGCTGGCGCTGGGCCGGCGTGCGTGCGTCGTCATCGACGCGGAGCGTGCGCCCGTCCGCACAAGGCTGCTGCGAGTAGCTGCGTCCGTCGGCGCCGCAGCGGTAGACAGCCCCCTGGGCGCTGGCGGCCTGCGGTGCCGCGGCGGCGAACAAGCCCAGCACCAGCAGTGACAGCATCCCATGCTTCATGGAGGATCGCCCTGGGTGGTGGCCGGGGCGCTGCCGGCAATATCGGGCGCCTAGGAGCATCCGCCGCAGCAGGAACCCCAGTGCCCGCGACCGCCACCGGCCGCGGCGGCTTCGGCCGGGGCGGCTTGCTGGTGTGCAGGCGCAGCGTGGCCTTGCTCATGTCACCGGACAGCAAGGCGTCGACAGCAGTCAGCGAGCGCACGATGCAGGCATCGATGGCCTCACGGTGCTCGCGCGTGGGCTTGCCGAGCACGTAGTTGGCCACCTCGGCCTTCACACCCGGATGACCGATGCCCAGCCGCAGACGCCAGTAGTCAGTGGAACCGAGTTGCGCATGGATGTCGCGCAGGCCGTTGTGGCCGGCATGGCCACCGCCCTGCTTGAGCTTCATCTCGCCCGGCGGCAGGTCGAGCTCGTCGTGGGCCACCAGGATCTCCTCCGGAGCGATCTTGAAAAAGCGTGCCAGCGCCGCTACCGACTTGCCCGACACGTTCATGTAGGTCTGCGGCTCCAGCAGCCACACCGGCCCGACAGGCGTGTTCACTCGCGCCACCAACCCGTGGTACGCGCGCTCCGCGTGCAGCGAGGCCTTGAGCTGGCGCGCGACGGCGTCCACCCACCAGAAGCCGGCGTTGTGGCGAGTGGCCTCGTACTCCGGGCCCGGGTTGCCGAGCCCCACCATCAGTCGAATCATGACAAAGATTATCGTGAGGACCCAGACCGAGCCACACCGTGGAAAGCGTGCAGCCACGAAGGAGCTTCTCTCTCCTCTTGCGATCTTTCATCGAGTCGGAACAGGTCGAGTCTGCGTAGGCAAGGCATGTCCCTGTGTGGAGATCTCAGCGTACTTGAAGCCCGCATCCGTGGTCGCGCCCCCATGAGAGGGAGTTGCCCAGATCGTGTAGCGGGCCCCGGTGCGACACGGACAACAAAAAGCCCCGCCGAAGCGGGGCTGGAAGCATGGGCAGCGAACACCCAAGAAGAATCACTTCTTGTTCTGCTTCTCGCTCTTCTTGCCCTTGGCAGCTGGCGCGGCAGCGGTCGGGGTGGCGACTTCGGCCGGGGCTTCTTCCGCGGCCTGCATCACCACGGTGGCGATCACCGGGTTCTTCTTGCCGCGCAGCACCACCTTCACGCTCGGGGGCAGCTTCAGGTCATTGACGTGCAGCGACTGGCCCTTGGCCAGTTCGCCCAGATCGACCGTCAGGTACTCGGGCAGTTGCGAGGCCAGGCACTCCACCTCGAGTTCGGTCACCACGTGCGAGATCAGGCCCTTGTCGAGCTTGACGCCCGGCGCGTTCTCTTCGTTGACGAAGTGCAGTGGCACCTTCTTCGTGACGCGCGTGGTGGCGTCGACGCGCTGGAAGTCGACGTGCAGCACCTGCGGGCGGAAGGCGTGCATCTGCACATCACGCAGCAGCACCTGCTGGCTCTTGCCATTGAATTCCATGTCGAGCAGGGAGGCGTGGAAGGCTTCCTTCTTGAGCGCGTGGAACAGCGCGTTGTGGTCGAGCTCGATCTTCAGCGGCTCGCCGGCGCCGTAGACGATGCCCGGCACCTTGCCGGAAATACGCAGGCGGCGGCTCGCTCCGGTCCCCTGCAGTTCGCGCGGATAAGCGACGAATTTCATGAGTTTTCTCCAAAAGGAAGGTGCCCGCGACCAGGCACCCTGTGTGAACCCGCACGCCCCATGCGCACGGGCAGAACCCGGCTCAGAAGTTGTTGTTCTGCTCCGAGAAAAGCGAGGTGACCGACTCACCGTCCGAGATGCGGCGGATGGTCTCGGCAAACAGGAAGGCCACCGACAGCTGGCGGATCTTGGTGGTGGCCTTGGCCGCCGCGTTGAGCGGAATGGTGTTGGTGATCACCACCTCGTCGATCTGCGAGTTCTTGATGCGCTCGATCGCCGGGCCGGAGAACACCGGATGCGTGCAGTAGGCGAACACGCTCTTCGCGCCGCGCTCCTTCAGCACCTCGGCGGCCTTCACCAGGGTGCCGGCGGTGTCGATCATGTCGTCCATGATCACGCAGTTGCGGCCGTCGATCTCACCGATCACATGCATGACTTCCGACACGTTGGCCGCGGGGCGGCGCTTGTCGATGATGGCGAGGTCGCAGTTGAGCTGCTTGGCCAGCGCGCGGGCGCGCACCACGCCGCCGACGTCGGGCGAGACGACGATCAGGTCGTCGTAGCGGCGGCTCTTCAGGTCCGACAGCAGCACTGGCGAGGCGTAGATGTTGTCGACCGGAATGTCGAAGAAGCCCTGGATCTGGTCGGCGTGCAGATCCATCGTCAGCACGCGGTTCACACCCACGGCCTCGAGCATGTTGGCAACGACCTTGGCGCTGATCGGCACGCGGGTGGAGCGCGGGCGGCGGTCCTGGCGCGCGTAGCCGTAGTAGGGGATCACGGCGGTGATGCGGCCGGCCGAGGCACGCTTGAGCGCGTCGACCATGATGAAGAGCTCCATCAGGTGCTCGTTCGTCGGGGTGCAGGTGGGCTGCACGACGAAGATGTCGCGCGCCCGCACGTTCTGCTGGATCTCGACCGTGACTTCGCTGTCCGAGAACCGCCCGACGGCCGCGCGGCCCAGTTCGATGCCGAGCGAGGTGGCGATCTCCTGCGCCAGCGCCGGATTCGCATTGCCGGTGAAGATCACGGTGTTGGAGGAGAGCATCACGCCTCCGAGGCGGTCGTTCGTTGGAAAAAACCTGTCCGATCAAAAAACATGGCGCCCGGAACGCGGGCGCCATGCTTCCTGGGTAAAGCTTTGGCAGGGGAAGAAGGATTCGAACCTTCGCATGTCGGAATCAAAATCCGATGCCTTAACCAACTTGGCGACTCCCCTACACAGGACACCGCTCCGGCTTGCGCCCGAGCCACGCCCGAAACCGTCGCATGGCGATGATCAGCCGGCCCAGAGCGCCAGCGGATGCACCGTCAAGCCGCGGCACATGCGTCCCACCCACGACGGAGGAAGCGAAGCCGCTTCCATCATCGCAACCGTCGGTGACTCGCCGGTGCCGGCCTCCGCGAACACCGCGCTGCCGGATCCCGACATGCGGCTTGCGCCGTAGCGGGATTGCAGCAGCGCCAGAGCCTGGACCACCTCGTCGCTGTACGCCATTGCGGGCGTTTGCAGATCGTTGTGGCCGAACTCGACTGCGTTTGCAGAGAAGTCCGAGATTGTAGCAGCAGCGGTGTTCCTCACCAACAGCGGGCTGCCGAAGATCGCCACGGTGGGCACCGCCACAGCGGGCTTCAGCACGGCCCACCAGCGCGGCGCCAGCTCGATGGGCGTCAGTCGTTCGCCGATGCCCTCGACCCAGGCGTTGTGACCGCCCACGAAGAAGGGCACGTCGGCGCCGAGCTGCAGGCCCAACGCCAGCAGCCGCTCGCGCGACCAGTGCAGGCCCCACAGGCGGTTCAGCGCCAGCAGGGTGCTGGCGGCGTCGGAGCTGCCGCCGCCCAGGCCGGCGCCCCAGGGTACGTCCTTGTCGATCGAGATGTCGGCGCCGAGCGGGCAGGCGCTCTCGCGCTGCAGCAGGCGCGCCGCGCGCAGGCACAGGTCGTCCTCGGGCAGCGCGGCGGCCAGGTCGTGGCGGACCAGGCGGCCGTCGAGGCGGCGTTCGAAATGCAGGGTGTCGGCCCAATCGATCAGCGCGAACACCGACTGCAGCAGGTGGTAGCCATCGTCGCGCCGGCCCGTCACGTGCAGGAACAGGTTCAGCTTGGCTGGCGCGGGAACGTCGTAGAGGGCTTGCAGACTCATCGGCGGGCCTTCTCAGGGGCATCGTCGAGCTTGCGCGCACGCTCACCACGGGGAGCGCGGCGCGGCGCGCCTCGACCCAGCCCTCGGCCCGGCGCGACACGTCGACCACCCAACCGAGCTGCGAAAAGCCCTGCGGTTGCGCCGCGCTCGGCGCGCCGGGCCAGGGCCGGGCGTGAAGCCAGTCGAACAGCGCGGCGAGCGGTACCCGCTCGCCCAGCGCGTCTTCCGCCAGGCTCTCTAGGTCGGGGTAGAGGCGCTCGCCGTCGCCGGAGCGCAGGCGAACCTGCCGCGGCGACCAGTCGGCGCGGGCGAGCTGGATGCCGAGCGGCGTCGTCAACGACAGCTGGCCCGACTCGGACGAACCTTCCAGTTCGAACGCCGCATTGAAGTTCCGTGCCGCGTCGCCCTCGACACGCACCGACAGCGTCCCGCCAGCCGCTCGCCCTGGGGCGCCGGCGTGCCAACGCCGGCGCACCCCGCCAGCCACACTGCCGCAGCACACGCGGCGGCGAGCAGTGCGCAGCCACGCCTCACAGATCGACCTTGAGCCGCGCCAGGGTTTCCTTCAGCACGTCGTTCGTGGCGTCGCGGGCCCGGGCCTCGGCCCAGATCCGACGAGCCTCGTCGCGCCGGCCACTGACCCAGAGCACCTCACCCAGGTGCGCGGCGATCTCGGTGTCCGGTCGTGCGCCGTGTGCCTGCCGCAACCAGCGGATCGCCTCGTCATGGTTGCCGAGCCGGTACTCGACCCAGCCCAGGCTGTCGATCAGGAACGGATCGCCCGGCGACAGCTCCAGGGCCTTGATGATCAGCTGGCGCGCTTCCGGCAGGCGCTGGTTGCGATCAGCGAGCGAGTAGCCCAGCGCGTTGTAGGCCTGCGGCTGCTGCGGCTTCAGCGCGATCACGCGACGCAGCAACTGCTCCATCTCGGTCATGCGGTCGAGCTTCTCGGCCATCATCGCCTGCTCGTACAGCAGGTCGGTGTCGTCGCGGTAGCGGTCGTTGGCCTCGGTCAGGACGCCCAGTGCCTCCGACCACTGCTTCTGGTCGCGCAGCAGTTGCGCCTCCACCAGCAGCTTGGAGCGCGCGTCCTCCGGCTGCCGTTCCGGCAGCGCGCGGATCAGGCTGCGCGCCTCGGCGAGCTTGCCCTGCTGCGCCAGCAACGATGCGCGCCGCGATTGCACCGTCAGTGCCTGGGAGCTGTCGACCTTGGCCAGCCAGCCCTCGGCGGCCTTGAAGTCGCGCCGCTGCTCGGCGGCCTGGGCCAACAGCAGGTAGGCCTGCGTCAGACGCTGCATGGGCGTGGCGGCGTCCTCGTCCTGCGTGGCATCGGCCGCTTCGGTCGATGCCGCCTCGCTGCCGGCCTCGAGGCGCGCGAGGTACTCGCGCAGCGCCGCTTCGGCCTCGGCCGGCTGCTTCAGTTCCAGCCGCAAGGCGCCCAGCGTCAGCCAGGCGTCGACGAACTGCGGCGCGTCGCGCGTCACCGCCTCGAGCTGCGGCGCGGCGTCCGCATAGCGCTGCGCGACAGCCAGCGTGCGGGCATAGACCAGCCGCACCGCGCTGCGCGTGGCGGCCGGAGCCGGTGGCTGGGCCTCGAGAAAGGCCGTGACCAGCGACTCGGCCCGCTGCTCGGTCGGCATCAGTTCAATGGCGAGCAGCGCCACGGCCTCCGACCGCGGACTCAGCGCTTGACCACGGCGCGCGGCGTCGAG
>NZ_AZND01000028.1:0-26773 GCF_000576205.1 Methylibium sp. T29
TTCAGCCAGGCGGGGCTGGCGTGGCGCCGGCCGCGCGCGTCGGCGCCCATGTTGGGCGCGCCACCGAAGCCGGCGATGCGTCCCAGCGTGGCGGTGGAGCTGTTGCCGTCAAGATCCATCTGCAGGGTCGAGCCGATGAACATGTCGCAGGCGTAGTGCCCGGCCGCCTGGCAGAAGGCCCGGTTGCTGCGCAGGCTGCCGTCCGGCCCGGTGAAGAACACATCGGAGCGGGCGCGGACGTAGTCCTCCATGCCGAGCTCGGAGCCGAAGGAGTGCACCGATTCGACCCACCCGGCCTCGATGGCCGGAATCAGCGCCGGGTGCGGGTTCAAGGCCCAGTGCTTGCCGATCTTTCCTTTCAGCCCCAGCGATTCGCCGTAGGTCGGCAACAGCAGCTCGATCGCCGCCGTGTCGAAGCCGATGCCGTGGTTCAGGCGCTGCACGCCGTACTCGCCGTAGATGCCCTTGATCGCCATCATGGCCATCAGCACCTGGATCTCGCTGATCTGCGCGGGATCGCGGGTGAAGAGCGGTTCGATGAAGTTGGGGTGCGGCGCCTTCACCACGAAGCTGACCCAGTCGGCCGGGACGTCGACGCGCGGCAGCGTGGTGGTCTTGCCATCGACCAGTTCGTTGACCTGCGCGATCACGATGCCGCCGGAAAACGCCGTCGCCTCCACGATGGCCGGCGTGTCTTCGGTATTGGGGCCGGTGTAGAGGTTGCCTTGTGCGTCGGCCGCCTGCGCGGCGACCAGGGCCACCTTGGGCGTGAGGTCGACGAAGTAGCGCGCGAACAGTTCGAGGTAGGTGTGGATCGCGCCGATCTCGATGCGACCGCCCGACACCAGCTGGGCCAGCCGTGCGCCCTGAGGCCCCGAGAAGCTGAAGTCGAGCCGCGATGCGACGCCGTTCTCGAAGATGTCCAGATGCTCCGGCAGGGCCAGCACCGACTGCACCATGTGCAGTCCGTGGACCCGCTTCGGATCGATCTTCACCAGCGCCTTCGCCAGGAAATCGGCCTGCTTCTGGTTGTTGCCCTCGAGGCAGACGCGATCTCCGGAAGCGATCACCGCCTCGAGCAGGGTGGTGATCGCCGCGGCATCGACGCACTTGCCGGTGAGCCGTGCGCCGAGCGCGCTGCTCGCGCGCGCCAGCCGGGCGGCACGCTCGTCGGCCTTGGAGTTCCAGTGTCTGGCTTCCATGGATTTCCGATGGGTTGGATTGAATTCAGACCGCGCTCACCGGCCGCCTCAGAGCACGACGAAGAGCAGCCACACCACCACCGGGGCCACCAGCGTCACGATGGCGCCGTACACCAACAGCTGCCGGAAGAACACGTCGCGGTCGATGCCCTTGGCGTTGGCAAGAACCAGTGCGCCATTCGTGGAGAACGGGCTCACGTCGACGATGGTCGACGACACCGCCATCGCGGCGATGAAGCCGATGGCGCTGACGCCGGCATCGCCCTGCAGGAAGGGCACCGCCAGCGGAATCAGCGACCCGAGCACCGCGGTCGAGGAGGCGAAGGCGGACACCACCGCGCCGACGAAGCACAACAGCAACGCGGCCATCAGCGGCGAGGTAAGCCCCGCGACGCTGTGTCCCACGAAGTCGATCGTGCCCATCTTGTCCATCACACCCACGAAGGTGCTGACGCCCACGATCAGCATGATCTCCGGCCACGACACCTGCCCCAGAGCGCGCTTCTGCAGGTTGGGCGCCATCAGCGTCAGGAGCAGGCCGATGGAGATCGACACGAAGCCGATGTCCTGCTTGAAGAACAGCGTCAGCACGGCCAGTCCGATCAGGCCGGCCACGGTGGCCAGCTGATAGGCGCGTGAACCCGTGTCCGCGGATGCCACCGGTGCGGCATTCATCAGGGAATCGTCGTCCCGAATGGCGGTGCGGTGCTCTTCCGTGAGCGCCTCTGCTTCGGCATCGCCGTATACCTGGGCTCCGCCCTGACCGTGCGCTGTGCGGCGCACGGCAGGGACTTCGCCACTCGCGTCGGCCTTCTGACGCAGCAGCTTCATGCCGCCGAACATGAAGAACAGCAGCAGCGACACCGTCAAGTTGACCCCCAGGCTCGCCAGCATGGTCGTCATCTCGCTGAGCGGCAGGCCCGCCTTGGCGACGATCTTGTTGGTGATGCCGCCGTAGATGCTGATCGGCGAGAAGCCGCCGCCCTGCGCGCCGTGCACGACCATCAAGCCCATCATCAGCGGATTGATGCCGTACTTGGCCGCGAAACCGAGCGCGATCGGCGCGATGATCGCCACGGCCGCGGGACTGACCGCGCCGACGGACGTGAGCAACGCCGCAATGAAGAACATGATCCACGGGATGGCGGCGATGCGCCCGCGTACCGCCCGCACCGCCAGCTTGACGAGCCAGTCGATCGTGCCGTTGTTCTGCGCCAGCGCGAACAGGTAGGTGATGCCGACCAGGGTCAGGAACAGATCGGCGGGGAAGCCCCCAGGATGGCCTTGGCGTTCAGGCCGGCCACCAGCGTGCCGACAAGGAAGGCGCCGACGAAGGCGATCACGCCCATGTTGATCGGCAGCACGGTGGCGAGCACGAACATGCCGATCAACGTGCAGATGGAAATCCAGTGAGCACTCATCGATTTGTCTCCGACGGGGTTTTGGTACGGCACGCGGGCGCCGTTTGTGCGTGGCCAGAAGGTACGCACGCCGTCCGGGACGATCAATGAAGCAGCGAGGTCGACGATTACGCCGGATGAAACGATCGAGGGTTAACCCGCGAACGCTCATGCCCAGCCTCAAAGGGGCTTGGCCCTTGCGAGTCGGCACACCGCCAGCAGCGCCAGCAGATTCGGATCGCGCTCGCGCGTCCGCAGGAAGTGCAGGCCGATGGTCTGGCGCATCAGGTATCTGGGCTGCAAGGGGATGAACTGCACGTCCTGCGGCATCACGCTGCGCACCCGCCCCGGCAGCAGCGTGCAGCCGATGCCACCGCTCACCAGGTTCATCAGCGAGAAGATGTCGCCGGTCTTCATGACGACGTTCGGCGTGAAGCCGGCGATGCGGAACGACTCCAGGAATCCGCCGTAGGTCACGAAGCCTTCGCTCAGGGAGACGAAACGCTCCTCGGCGCAAGCGGACAGGTCGACCTCCTGCAGCGCCGCATAGCGCGAGCGGGCCGGCGCGGCGAAGAAGATGTCGTCCTCGAACAGCGGTTCCGATTCCACGTCGGCGGCGCTCTCGGGCGACCCCATCAGCGCAGCATCGACGCTGCCGTCGCGCAGCTTCTGCAGCAGGTCGGCATTGGAGCCGAGCACCAGTTCGGTCTGCACGTCGGGCTTGCGCAGCTTCATGCCCATGACCAGCGCCGGCACCGTCTGGTGGGTCAGCGAGTAGAGCGATCCGATGCGGATGCGGTCGGCCGAATAGCCCGCCACTTCGCGGGTGGACCGGATGCCCTCCGTCATGCCGCGCAGCACCTCGCGCGCAACCTCCGCCAGTGCCTGCGCAGCGTCGGTGGGGTGCAGGTTCCGGCCCTCGTGGCGGAACAGCGCGCAACGCAGACCGCTTTCCAGCGCATGCAGGGCACGGTGCACGCTGACCGCGCTGGTGTCGAGCTTCTCCGCGGCGCGCGCGAGATTCCCGGTCTCCATGAAGGCCAGCAGGATCTCGAGCCGGCGGAAGGTGATCGCCTCGTCGACACGGACGGCCGCGGTGGCATCGCGGGGAGGGGCAGCCATGGTGTCGCTCGCAGCGGCTCTGTGCCACGGGCTCGTGCGCGTCGGCATCGGTCCGGGCACGGCGGCCCGGACACGGCCTCAGTCGAGCTTCACGTTGGAGGCCTTCACCACGCCGGCCCATCGCTTGGTCTCCGCGCTGACGAAGTCGCCGAAGGCCGTACCGTAGAGAGTGGGCGTGTCGGCGCCGAGCGTCGTCCAGGCGTCCTTGATCTCCTTCGTGCCGTGGGCCTTCTGCAGTTCGGCGGTCATGCGGTCGATCGCCGCCTGCGGCGTGCCCTTGGGCGCCCACAGCCCATACCAGGTGGCCACCTGGTAGGTCGGCACGCCGCTCTCGGCGACCGTCGGGATGTCGGGATAGCCGGCGGCACGCTTCTCGCCGGCCACCGCCAGCGCCCTGAGACGCCCCCCCTTGATGTGCGCCGCCGACGATCCGAGGCCGTCGAACATCACGTCCACCTGACCTGCCATCAGGTCCTGCAGCGCCGGACCGGCGCCACGATAGGGGATGTGCGTGATGAAGGTCTGGGTCTGCAGCTTGAACAGTTCACCGGCCAGATGGTGCGAGGTGCCATTGCCCGCCGAGCCGTAATTCACCTTGCCCGGATTGGCGCGCACATAGGCCAGGAACTCCTTGACGTCCTTCACCTGCAGGCGCTGCGGGTTGACGACGATCACCTGCGGCACGCTCGACAGCAGGGCCACCGGCACGAAGTCGGCGCCGAGGTTGTAGTCGAGCTTGGGGTAGACCGCCGGCGCGATAGCGTGGTGCACCGCGCCCATGAACCAGGTGTAGCCATCGGGCGCGGCCTTGGCCGCCAGCGTGGCGCCCACGTTGCCGCCGGCGCCCCCCTTGTTGTCGATGATCACCTGGTGGCCGAGCTGCTTGGTCAGCTGCGCGAACAGCGGCCGCGCGAAGGCATCGGTGCCGCCACCGGCCGGGAAGGGCACGATGACCGTCACCGGCTTGGCCGGCCAGGCCTGCGCGAGCGCCGGCTGCAGGCTGCCCGCCAGCACAGCGGCAAGCAGCACGGCAACCCTGGGCAGCAAGCGTGACAGGGCGAGGAAAAGGGTCTTCTGAAGCATGGCGTGTCTCCTGGTGAATCGCCTTATGTATGTCTATATCATTTTATGTATACATTAAACCCATCATCACATCTGTCGTCAACCCTGGTGGATGCCCTGAGGGGTGGTGGCATGCAAAATGGGGTCATGAAGATATCGGGACAGCTACGCGATCTGATCGAGGAGCAGATCGCCACCGGTGAATTGGCGCCCGGCAGCACGCTGGACGAGGCCACGCTGGTGGAACGCCACGGCGTCTCGCGCACCCCCGTGCGCGAGGCGCTGATCCAGCTGTCCGCCGAAGGCCTGATCGAGCTGCGGCCACGGCGCGGCGCGGTGGTGGCCGCCATCGGCCCCGCCCGGCTGATCGAGATGTTCGAGGTGATGAGCGAGCTGGAGGCGATGTGCGGTCGCCTGGCCGCGAGGCGCATGACCGACAAGGAGCGCGCGGAACTCGTGCGCGCCCACCAGGCCTGCGAGCAGGCGCGCTCCGACAGCGACCCCGAGGCCTACTACCTGTGCAACGAGCGCTTTCACTTCGCGCTGTACGAAGGCAGCCACAACGGCTTCCTGAACGAGCAGGCGCAGTCGCTGAACCGCCGGTTGCGGCCCTACCGCCGCCTGCAACTGCGGGTGCGCAACCGCATGAACACCTCGTTCGCCGAGCACGATGCCATCGTCCGTGCGGTGCTGGCGGGCGACGCCGAGGCGGCGGCCAACACCTTGCGCGCGCATGTGGTGGTGCAGGGCGAACGCTTCGGCGACCTGCTGGCCTCGCTCGCCGAACTCGCGCCCGCCGCATCCTGAGCCTGGCGCGATACCCCGGCATCGCGCAGGACCGGACCGCGCCGTGAACCCGCGCCCACCTCCTCTCTACGTCGGCCGGTTCGCGCCCTCTCCCACCGGCCCGCTGCATGCCGGCTCGCTGGTCGCGGCGCTGGCGAGCTGGCTGGACGCGCGCGCCCACGGCGGGCGGTGGCTGGTGCGCATCGAGGACGTGGATACGCCGCGCTGCGTGCCCGGCGCCGAGGCCGAGATCCTGAGCCAGCTCGATCAGCTGGGCCTGCGCCCGGATGCGCCGCCACTGCGCCAGAGCGAGCGCGGCGCGCTCTACCAGGCGGCGCTCGATCGCCTGCAGCAGGACGGTATGGCGTATCCGTGCGCCTGCACGCGGCAACAGATCGTCGCAGCGAACTCGGCCCGCGGCCTGCTGCCCTCACGCCACGCCGAACTCGTCTACCCGGGCACCTGCCGGCCCGAGAACGGTGGGCTGCACGACCGCAGAGCCCGGTCCTGGCGGCTGCACTTGCCCGCGGCGGCGCTCGTGGACTGGAACGATCGGCGACTGGGTGCGCAGCGGCAGGCCGTCGATCGGGCCGTCGGCGATTTCGTGCTGCGGCGCGCCGACGGTCTGTGGGCCTACCAGCTTGCGGTGGTGGTGGACGACGCGGCGCAGGGCGTGACCCACGTGGTGCGCGGCGAGGACCTCGCCGACAACACCGCCCGCCAGATCCTGCTGCAGCGTGCGCTGGGCCTGCCGACACCGCGCTACCTGCACACGCCGCTGGTGCGCGCGGCTGACGGCGAGAAGCTCAGCAAACAGCATGGGGCGCCCGCACTTCATCTGTCCGACCCGGCGGCCACGCTGGCGACGGCCGGGGCCGTTCTGGGCCTGACCGTGCCGCGAGACCGCTCGGTGCGCGCATGGCTGGATCGCGCCATCCTGGCCTGGCGCGCGGCTCACGCAGCGCCAGACTGAAGTTGGGGACCGAAGGCCGGGCAGCGTCCGCCGTGTAGGAACAGGACTACACGCTCAACCGCCCCGCACTGACGCGGCGCACCCATCGTCTCCGATAACATCAAAAGACACATGGTGGCGGCAGCGATCCTGCGGCCCCATTCACCCCTGCCCTGCATTTCATGCCATCGCGTCGCGTTTTCATCGTCGAAGACAGCCCGGTCATCCGGGCCAATCTCATTGATACCCTCGAAGAATTGACGCCGGTGTCCGTGGTCGGTTGGTCCGACGGCGAAGCGGGCGCACTCGCATGGCTGGCCGAACACCCCGACGGCTGGGATCTGCTGATCGTCGACCTGTTTCTCAAGCAGGGTTCGGGGCTCGGCGTGCTGCAAGCGTGCAAGCATCGCCCTCCGGAGCGCAAGCTGGTGGTCTTCAGCAACTACGCGACGATCGACCTGCGCATGAAATGCATGGAACTGCGCGCCGACGCGGTGTTCGACAAGTCCAACGAGATCGACGGCCTGATCGACTTCTGCGGCCATCTGCCCGATGGCGCGCAGGCCGCATCCGTGGCGTGAAACGCCGGGCGCCGCCGCGCCCGCTATTGGATCAGGCCGTTCTTCAGCGCGTAGTAGGTGAGGTCGCTGTTGGACGCGAGCTTCATCTTCTCCATGACCCGCGTGCGGTAGGTGCTGACCGTCTTCACGCTCAACGAGAGACTCTCGCCAATGGCCCCGATGGTCTCGCCCTGTGCCAGGCGCAGGAACACCTGCAACTCGCGCTCGGACAGCTGCTCATGAGGCAATCCTTCGGCCTTGCCGCCACCCAGCTGATCGGCCAGCAGCTCCGCCACGGCCGGCGTGATGTAGCGCCGCCCGCGCGACAGCGTGCGCACCGCGGTGAGGATCTCCTGAGGATCGCACTCCTTGTTCAGGTAACCGCTGGCGCCCTGTTTGAGCAAGGCGGTGGCGTAGTGCGTCTCGGGATAGGAGCTGAGGATCAGCACCGGCAGCTCGGGCGCGCGTGCGCGGATGCCCGACAGCACGTCGACGCCGTTCTGGTCGGGCATCGACACGTCGAGGATCAGCACATCGATGCCGCCGGCGCGCACCAGGTCCATCGCCTCGCGGCCGTTGGAGGCTTCGGCGACGACCTGCAGATCCATCTGCTCGGCGAGATACTGGCGCAAACCGGCACGCACGATGGCGTGGTCATCGACGATCGCAACTTTGATGGACATGGACTTCGCTGATCAGGGCCGCGGTGCGAACGATTCTAGGTCGCCCGTGGTGACCCGTGCATCCTGCACACCCTCACCCGTCGGCGATCACGCCGAGCCTCACGCATGACACGCACTCGCCTGTGGCGCAAGTCCGCCCTCAGTTTTCCGCTCGCACTGCTGGTGGCACTGGCACTGCTGCTGATCAGTGAGACCTCCTACCACAGCTCGCTGGCAGCCATCCAGGAGACCAACGCCGCCGTCGATGCACGCATCCACGTCGGCCGCGTGCTGCGCTACATGGTCGATGCCGAGACCGGCCAGCGCGGCTACCTGCTGACCGGCAAGGAAGCCTACCTCACGCCCTACCGCAACGCGGTAACCCAAATCAAGGAGCTGCTGCCGTCCCTGTCGAGGTACTACGCGACCCACCCTGCGCAGCTGACCGACTTCGAGACGCTGGCGCGAGCCATCGAGAAGAAGCTGTCGGAGATGTCCGAAACGATCCAGCTGCACCGGGAGGGCCGCGAGGACGCCTGGCGCAGCCTGCTGCAACTCGACGTCGGGCTGGAGATGCAGCAGACGATACGTGTCGTGGTCGATCGCCTGATCGGCGTGGAGATGCAGCGCCTGGCGGATCACCAGTCGCAGGTGAAGCAGACGCTGTTGATCAGCCGGCTCGGCGTGGCGGCCATGACGGTGCTCAGCGTGCTGGCGTTCTATTTCTACCTGAAGCAGACGCGCGAGCTGGGACTGGAACGCGAACGCCGGCGCGCGGCGCTGCAGGCCGAACGCGACCTGCTCGAGTCGCAGGTGAACCAGCGCACGCACGAACTCACCGTGCTTGCGCGCCACCTGCAGACCGCGCAGGAAAGCGAACGCAGCCACCTGGCACGCGAACTGCACGATGAACTCGGTGCCCTGCTGACCTCGGCCAAGCTCGATGTCGCACGGCTGCGCACCCACCTGCCGACCGTGACTCCCGAGGCCGCGAAGCGGCTGGCGCATCTCAACGAGGCGCTCAACAGCGGGATCGCGCTCAAGCGCCGCATCATCGAGGACCTGCGGCCCTCGGCGCTGGGCCACCTGGGCCTGACCGTGTCGCTCGACATCCTGACCCGCGAGTTCGGCGAGCGCTCCGGCATGGCCGTGCACACCGACTTCGCGCCGGTGAAGCTCGGTGACAGCGGCGACCTCACGATCTACCGCTTCGTGCAGGAGGCGCTGACCAACATCGCCAAGTACGCGAAGGCCACGCAGGTCGAGGTGCGGCTGAGCGCGATCGGCGAGGAGGGCGTCGAGATCTCGGTGAGCGACGACGGCAGCGGCTTCGATCCCGAGCGTGTGCGCAGCGGCGCTCACGGTCTGGCCGGCATGCGCTTCCGCGTGGAGGCCGAGGGCGGAGAGATGAAGGTCGAGTCTCGGCCCGGCGAGGGCTCGCGCCTGAGCGCGCGACTGCCGAAGCGCCCTCCCCATCGGACGAAGGCGACGAGCTCGCCACCTGAGCGGGCACGTGAGCGCCGTCCTACAGCGATGTGCTGTGGCGGACGACAGCACCCGGCGGTGGCGTCTCATAGGTCGATCGGGGCCCCCTTCTACATTGAGGCTTCGGTTCGGTGCGATTCCCGCGCCGGCCTCCCGGCCCACCGGGAACCGTCTCAACAGAGGAGCCCTCCATGCTGCACTACGCCGTCGTCTTCTTCATCATCGCGCTGATCGCGGCCGTCTTCGGTTTCGGCGGCATTGCTGCCAGCGCGGCCGGCATCGCCAAGATCCTGTTCTTCGTGTTCGTGGTCCTCGCCGTCGCCAGTTTCCTGTTCGGCCTGATCCGCAAGGGCTGAGGTCCGCCGCACGAGCACCGTCGTTCGCGCCGCAGAGGCGCATACTCTTCTCCACAACCTCGCAAGGAGTTGCCATGTCCACACCCCGCACCGCATCGATCCAACCCCAGGTCCAGCAGGCCGCCGACGCCGCCAACCGCCTGGCCGACAGCGCCGAGCAGACCGTGAACGGCGTGCGCGAGCGCGTGATCCCGGCGGCGGTTCGCCTGGCGAACCAGGCCGAGGATCTGGCGCACCGCGGCTACGACGCGGTGCGTGACCGCACCGTGCAACTGCGCGAACGCGCGCTCGACGCCAGCGACCGTGGCGTCCGCTACGTGCAGGAGGAGCCCGTCAAGGCGGTCCTGATCGCCGCAGCCGCCGGCGCCGCATTGATGGCAGTCGCGCAGTTCCTGTCGCACCGCCGCAGCGACCGCCGCTGATCCGAGACTCTGGCCACCATGCTGCCGCTGCTCCGCGTACTGGCGAGCGAGCCTGACGCCCTCGTCGAGCACGCGGCGGCGTACGCGGATCTGGCGAGCGACGAGCTGCAGGAGCTGCAGGCCCATTGGGTGCGGCGGCTGCTGTGGCTCGCCGTCGCCGCGGTGGCTGGCCTCGCGGCACTGCTCCTCGGCGGCGTGGCGCTGATGTTGTGGGCCGCGCTGCCGGCGATCGACGCCGGCCGCGTCTGGCTGCTGTGGGTGGTGCCGCTGGTACCCGGCCTCGTGGCGGTGTTCGGCGTGTTCACCGCACGCCGCATCGACGCGCGACCCGCTTTCGGCAACCTGCGCGCGCAACTGCGCGAAGACATGGCGATGGTGCGTGAAGGTCTCGCGCCATGAAGCCGGACGCCGCGCCCATCCCCCCGAAGCCCTGACACCCATCGAGCGCCTGGAGCGCTCGCGCGCACGGTTGCGCAAGACCTGGGTCGGCAACCGCCGTGCGCCGCGGCGCGACCCACCTCGGTCCGCCTCGGAAACGAGGCCGAACGGCGCGGATGGTGGCGACGACAGCACGCTCGACGTGCTGGTCTCGATGCTGACGCGCTGGTGGGAGCGCCATCCGCTGCACCAGGTGTTCGACGTCGCCGCCGAGGTCGCGGCACCAGCAGCACGCAGCATCGTCGGTCCGCTGGCCGAACGTCATCCGCTGCGCCTGGTGGCGCTGGCCGCCGGGGCCGGTGCGCTGCTGATGGTCGTGCGGCCGTGGCGCTGGCTTCCCCAGGCCGCGCTGTCGTCGGTTCTGCTTTCGGCACTGTGGCCCCGCGGCGGCCCGTCGCGCTGGCTAAGCGCCGGGGGCCTTGCAACTCTGCTGGCGAACGGTGACCTGAGCCGGCTGCTGGCGAGCCTGGCGGGACAAGCCCCGGACGGTCCGATCTCCGATCGCGACGGACCGGAAGCTCCGGAGCAGGCGACGGCGGCGGCGCCCCCGCAGCCACGGCCACGGCTACAGCGGCCGCCAACGATCCCGACCCCGCACTCAGCGGCGACGCCGCAGACCCCCCTCCCCCGGCCGCCGCCGCAGCGCGCTGAAGCCGCGCGTGCCGAGGCACGCGTTCGTCGGACCGCCCCCTTCCTGTCTGACCCGCCTCGCGGACCGGACGCTCTCCGGCTCGGGTCGGCGTTCTCGCCTGCGGGCACGCACGACACCAAGGGTGCAACGCACGCACGCCGGGATGGCGCCGCGTCCTACAGGTCGTCGCGCCGGCTGCTGATACCTCGCGAACGCGCCGGTTTCTACAGTGTGGTCAACGGTGCAGGACGGTACCGATGTGCTCGACACCGATGCCGTTCACACCCCAACGATCGCCGACCCCACCATGAAATGCCGAGCCCTCCTCCTCACCGCGACGAGCCTGCTGATCGCCAGCACGGCTTCGGCGCAGGCCGGGTTCCCGGATCCGGCCGCTACCTCGATCGGCACCTGGTACGCCGTGCTGATCGCCGTGTTCGCCGTGCTGGTCGGCGTGGGCCTGGTCAGCAGCCAGCGCGACCAGCAGGACCACAACAAGCGCTCGGAATCGCAGCGTCGTTCCGACTCCGAGCACCCGCACAGCGGCAGCGCGGATGCCCGCACCCTGCGCCGCAGCAAGAACGAGGATCAGTGACACCGACCCCACCAAGGAGCTTTCGATGAACGATCCGAGCCTTCGCCATCTTTGACGCCAAGACATCCTGCGTGACGAGGAAGAGCACGCGGACGAGATGAAGGACCCGCCGGAAGGCGGCGTGCCGCTCGCGACAACCACTTCCACCCCGAGACCTCAGGAGAAACCACCATGAACTTCCGTACCCTGCTCATCGCGGCCGCCACGGCCACCACCCTCGTCGTCACCAGCGGCTGCGCGGTGCAGCGCGGCCAGTCGACCGTCGGTCAGTACATCGACGACGCCACCATCACAACCTCGGTGAAGGCCAAGCTCGTCGAGGACAAGACCGTCGACGCCAGCGCGATCAGCGTGGAAACGCTGAATGGCACCGTGCAGCTGTCGGGCTTCGCCAAGACCCCGACGGAGAAGGCGCAGGCCGAAGTGCTGGCGCGCCGCGCCAATGGCGTGAAAGACGTGAAGAACTCCATCGTCGTGAAGGGCTGACCCGCCCTTCATCTTTCTGCAACCCACCTGAAGGAGATCCACACATGAACTGGGACCGCATCGAAGGCAACTGGAAGCAGCTCAAGGGCAAGGCCAAGGAGCAATGGGGCAAGCTGACCGACGACGACTTCGACGTCATCGCCGGCCGGCGCGACCAGCTCGCCGGCAAGATCCAGGAGCGCTACGGCGTGGCCAAGGACGAAGCCGAGAAACAGGTGTCGTCATGGGAGCGCAGCGCCAAGGACGACTGGTTCACCGACGGCGGCAACTCGCCTCGCCACTGACCCGTCGATCCCGGGGCGCCACCGCCCCTCCCCGCGTTCCAGGACCGACATCCCCGAGCGCAGCGGCCCGGCCTCCCAGAGGCCGGGCCTTTGTCGTTCCGGGCCGCGCCCCGCGTCAGAGGGCGAGGAAATGCTCGCGGTAATAGGCCAGTTCGTCGATCGATTCGTGGATGTCCGCCAGTGCGGTGTGCGCCTGGGCCTTCTTGAAGCCGTCCAGGATGGCCGGCTTCCAGCGCCGCGCCAGCTCCTTGAGCGTGCTGACGTCGAGGTTGCGGTAGTGGAAGAAGGTCTCGAGCGCGGGCATGTCCTTCGCGAGGAAGCGGCGGTCCTGGCAGATCGAGTTGCCACTCATCGGCGACTTGCCGGCCGGCACGTACGCCTTCAGGAACTCGATCACCTGCCGCTCGGCAGCGGCCTCGTCCACGGTCGAGGCCTTCACGCGGTCGATCAGGCCGCTGCGGCCGTGCGTGCCCTTGTTCCACGCGTCCATCGCGTCGAGAACGGCATCGCTCTGGTGCACCGCGAACACCGGACCCTCGATGCGCACCGTCAGACCCGGGTCGGTGACGACGACCGCGATCTCGATGATGCGGTCGTTGAGCGGATCGAGCCCGGTCATCTCGAGGTCGATCCAGATCAGGTTCTGCTCGCTCTTGGCAAGCGGGGAGGAAGCGATGGCGGTTTCGGTCATGAGGGGATCCTTGCTAGCCGTTAATTGTCGGTCAACACGTACACTGATCCACCATGACGACAAGCATCCTGACCGTGCTTTTCGCGGCTTTCCTGGTCGGCTCCCTGCTGCTGCGGGTCTGGCTCGCCAGCCGCCAGATCCGCCACGTTGCCACCCACCGCCACAGCGTGCCGGCGGCCTTCGAAGCCACCGTGAGCCTGCAAGCCCACCAGCGCGCGGCCGATTACACGCTCGCCAAGCTGCGCCTGGGCCTGCTGACCACCGCCTTCGGCGCCGCGGTGCTGCTGGGCTGGACGCTGCTGGGCGGACTCGATGCGCTGAACGGCTGGCTGCTCGCCGAGGCCCGGCCCGCGCTCGGCGATCTGGGCTACCAGCTCGCACTGCTGGCGGCGTTCGCGCTGATCACCGGACTGATCGACCTGCCCTTCGAAGCCTGGACCACCTTCCGTCTGGAACAACGCCACGGCTTCAACCACACGACGCCCGGGCTGTGGCTGGCCGACCAGGCCAAGGGCGTGCTGGTGGGCGCGCTGCTCGGGCTGCCGATCGCCGCGCTGATCCTCTGGCTCATGGGCACAGCCGGCGCGACCTGGTGGCTGTGGGCCTGGGCCGTGTGGGTGGGCTTCAACCTGCTGGTGCTGGTGCTCTATCCGACCGTCATCGCGCCGATCTTCAACAAGTTCCAACCGCTCGAGGACGGTGCGCTGAAAGCGCGCGTCGAGGGGCTGATGGCGCGCTGCGGGTTCGCAGCCAAGGGGCTGTTCGTGATGGACGGCAGCCGCCGCTCGGCCCACGCCAACGCCTACTTCACCGGCTTCGGGGCCGCCAAGCGCGTGGTGTTCTTCGACACGCTGCTGTCCAAGCTGTCGCCGCCCGAGGTGGAGGCGGTGCTGGCGCACGAGCTGGGCCATTTCAAGCACCGCCACGTCACGAAGCGCATCGTCGCGATGTTCGCGCTCAGTCTCGCCGGCTTCGCGCTGCTCGGCTGGCTGTCGCAGCAGGTCTGGTTCTATGCCGGGCTGGGCGTGCGGCCCAGCCTCGATGCACCGAACGACGCGCTCGCGCTGCTGCTGTTCCTGCTGGTCGGCCCGGTGTTCAGCTTCTTCGTCACACCACTGTTCGCCGGCCTCTCGCGCCGTCACGAGTTCGAGGCAGATGCCTACGCCTGCGCACAGACCAGCGCCCGCGATCTCGGCGGCGCGCTGCTCAAGCTCTACGAGGACAACGCCTCGACCCTGACGCCGGACCGGCTCTACGTGCGCTTCTACTACTCGCACCCGCCCGCTTCGGAGCGGTTGGCCGCGATGGGAGCCCTGGCATGACGAAACTGTCCGAACAGCATTGCCTGCCGCAGGCCGACGGCGCCATGACGCCCTACGAGATCGGCAAGCACCTGCAGACGGTGGTCGGCTGGTCACTCGTCGAAGGTTCGATCGAGAAGACCTACAGCTTCGCGAACTACCACGAGACCATCGGCTTCGTGAACGCGGTGGCCTGGATCGCCAACCGCGAGGACCACCACCCCGATCTCGCCGTCAGCTACGACCGCTGCGCGGTGCGCTTCAACACCCACTCGGTGGGCGGCATCTCGCTGAACGACTTCATCTGCGCGGCGAAGCTCGACGCCCTGCTCACATGAAGCGCAAGGGGCGCGCTTGACCCGTCCGGTCGAGCTCGACCTGGGTCTCGTGGTGGCCGGGCACGGCCGCCACTACATCGTCGAGACGCCCGAGGGCCGCCGCCTGATCTGCCATCCGCGCGGCAAGAAGAGCGCGCTGGTCGTCGGTGACCGCGTGCGCTGGCTGCCGGTCGGCGGCGACCAGGACGAGGGCGTGATCGAGCACCTGGAGCCGCGCCGCAACCTGCTGTTCCGCCAGGACGAGTGGAAGACCAAGTCCTTCGCGGCCAACCTCGACCAGCTGCTGATCTGGCTTGCGGTCGACCCGCAATTCAGCGAGTCCCAGCTCACGCGCGCGCTGATCGCCGCCGAGTCGGCCGGCATCGACGCGACCATCGTGCTCAACAAGACCGACCTGCCGGACGCCGAAGCCCAGCGCGCCCGCCTCGCACCCTACCGGGCGATGGGCTATGCGGTGATCGAGCTGTCGCTGAAGCACGCGTTCGACGCCGCGTCCGGTACGCTGAACGAACGGCTCGCCGGGCGAACGACGCTGGTGCTCGGCCCGTCGGGCACCGGCAAGAGCACGCTGATCAATGCGCTGCTGCCGGGCGCCCGGGCCCAGGTCGGCGAGATCTCGCAGGCGCTCAACTCCGGACGGCACACCACGACCACCACCCAGTGGTACTGGCTGGACCGCGCGACGAACAGCGCGCTGATCGATTCGCCCGGCTTCCAGGAGTTCGGCCTGCAGCAGATCGAGGCCGAGCAGCTGCCAGCTACATGCCCGACCTGCGCGCCCATGCCGGCGGCTGCAGGTTCTACAACTGCACCCACCGCCACGAGCCGGGCTGCGCGGTGATCGCCGCGGTCGAGCGCGGCGAGATCAGCGCCAGCCGCTGGCGCATCTACGGCGACCTGCTGGACGAGCGGGCGCGCACGCGCTGGTGACCCTTCAGACCATCGAGAAGCCCTCGTAGCCCTTCGCGACGATGTCCTCGCAGGTGGCCTTGTAGGCCGGGAAGCCCCCCAGATACAGCAGGATCTGCCGCGGCTTGCCCGGCACGTTGGCGCCCATGTACCAGGAGTCGGCTTGCGTGAAGAGCGTCTGGTTGCCGACATCGGTGACGTGCTGGCACCAGAAGTCCTCGATCGCCTGCGTCGGCTCGATGGCGACACGGCCGGCCTTGCGCACGTCCTCGATGGCCCGCACGATCCATTCGACGTGGTATTCGTTGCCGAGGATCATGTTGAACAGCACCGACGGGCTGCCCGGGCCGGTGGTGACGAACATGTTCGGGAACCGGGCACTCATGATGCCCAGCGCCGTGCGCGGCCCGCCCTTCCACTTGTCGCCCAGCACCTCGCCGCCGCGCCCGCGGATGTCCATGTTGCACAGCGTGCCCGTCAGCGCGTCGAAGCCGGTGGCCGTGATCAGCGCATCGAGTTCGTGGAATCGACCGTCCTGCGTGGTGACGCCACTGGCGGAGAACTTCTGGAACGGTGTGGCGCGAAGGTCGACCAGCGTCACGTTGTCGCGGTTGTAGGTCTCGTAGTAGTCGGTGTCGGCGCACAGGCGCTTGGTGCCGAACGGGTAGCCCTTGGGCACCAGCATCTCGGCCACCTTCGGGTCCTTGACCTTCTGGCGGATCTTGCGGCGTGCGAACTCGGCGAGCGTCTCGTTGGCCCGCGGATCGACCAGCAGGTCGACATACGAGGTGTAGAAGCTCAGGCCGCCCATCGCCCAGCGGGCCTCGTATTCGCGTTCGCGCTCCTCGGGTGTGGCGTCGAGCGCGCGGTTCGGGTTGACCGGGAAGCGCGAGATACCGAGGACGGAGTTCCATTCGCGCTGGCGCAGGTCGGCGTACTCGGCCTTCTGAACGCGACGCTGCTCGTCGTCGAGCGGATGGTTCCAGGCCGGGATGCTGAAGTTCGGTGTGCGCTGGAACACCGTCAGGTGCTTGGCCTGCTTCGCGATGTGCGGGATGGCCTGGATGCCCGACGAGCCGGTGCCGATGATGCCGACGCGCCGACCGCTGAAGTCGACGCCGCCGCGCGGCCACGCCGCGGTGTGATAGCACTGCCCGGCGAAGTCGTCGATGCCCTCGACGTCGACCTGCTTGGGCGTCGACAGGCAGCCGGTCGCCATGATGCAGAACTGGGCCGAGACCGTCTCGCCGCGGTTGGTCGTCACCGTCCAGCGGCTGGCCTTCTCGTCGAAGTGCGCCGACGTGACCCGCGTCTCGAGCTGGATGTCTCGCCGCAGGTCGAAGCGGTCGGCCACGTGGTTGATGTACTTCAGGATGTCGGCCTGGTCGGCATAGCGCGCCGGCCAGTCCCACTCCTGCTGCAGCTGCTCGTCGAAGGAATAGGAGTACTCGATGCTCTCGATGTCGCAGCGCGCGCCGGGATAGCGGTTCCAGTACCAGGTGCCGCCGATGCCGTCGCCGGCTTCATAGACCCGCACCGAGTAGCCCTTCTTGCGCAGCAGGTGCAGTGCATAGAGGCCGGCGAAGCCGGCACCGACCACCACGACATCGAGTGTGGTCGGCGCGCCGCGACCCGCCGAACCCGAGGAGGAGCTTGCCTTGTCCATTGCTGTTGTCCCTTTCCTTGACGGTCACTCGACGGCGCACACGGCGCGTCGATCCTGAACGGATCATCGCGACGCGTGCCGCCGGCCGCCCCCACCCGCAGGCTAGTTTTTGGCCGATGCACGGGCTAGTGGTTTCCCGTAGGCCTCGGCAGAACGGCGGGCCGAAGGGGTTTGCACCGCAGCAAACCTCAGGCTGCGTAGGCAGAATCTCGGCGCCGACATCGACCCCGTCTCTCCTCCGGTTTCCCGCCCTTGAAGATCGCCGTACCGGCCGGCTTCGTGCCGCTGCCGCTGAACCACAAGATCCTGCCTCCGCGCGCGCACCGCCATGCGGTGGAGCGCAGCGCGCTGCTCGCACGGCTGTTCCGCGATGTCGCCGAGCGCGTGGTGGTGTTCCAGGGCCCCGCGGGGCACGGCAAGACCAGCCTGATGCTGCAGGCGCAGGCCGCCAGCGCGAGCGGCGGCGCCCTCACCGGCTGGCTCTCGCTCGACGAGAGCGACAACGACATCCGCCGGCTGCTGGGGCATTTGCAGGCGCTGCTGACCGTGCTGGGCTCGCAGTCGCCCACTCCGCCGAACGAGGACTACGCCGGAAGCGCCGGCACCATCACCCCGCGGTCCGACTGGCTGATCGGCCGGCTGCTCGAACTCGGCCGGCCGGTGGCCCTGTTCCTGGACGACCTGCACGCGATCACCGACCCCGGTGCGCTGCGGCTGCTGCGCGAACTGATCACGAACGCGCCCGACCGCATCCGCTGGTTCCTGGCGAGCCGCGTCGTGCCCGAAGTGGGCCTGCCGCGGCTGGTGGTGGGCGACGAGGCGCTGGTGGTCAGCGCCGAGGACCTGCGCTTCTCGCGCGCGGAGATGCGCCACGTGTTCGACGCCGACCGCGGTCTGAGCGTCAGCGACACCGAGCTCGACGCCATCTTCCGCGGCACCGAAGGCTGGCCCGCTGCGGTGCAGCTGTACCGGCTCGCGCTGGGCTCGGCCTCGGTGCGTCACTCGCTGGCCAGCGGGTGCGGCGGCGCACCGCGCGAGGTGGCCGACTACCTCGCCGAGAACGTGCTCGGCCAGCAGCCGCCGCCGGTGCAGGACTTTCTGCTGCAGACGTCGGTGCTGTCGCGCATGTCGGCCGCGCTGTGCGACGACGTGCTCGGCCGCAGCGACGGGCAGGAGATGCTCGCCTCGCTCGAACGCGACGGGCTGTTCGTGCGGCGGCTGGAATCAGGCGAAGGCTGGTTCACCTACCACGCGATCTTCGCGAACTTCCTCCAGGAGCAACTGGCGCGCACGCAACCCGAGCGCCGGGTCGCGGTGCACCGCCGTGCCGCGGCCTGGTTCGAGTCGCAGGGCCAGCTGGAAGAAGCGCTGCACCACCACCTGAGCGCCGGTGACGATGACCGCGCCTGCGAGGTCTTCGACCACTGGTCCGACGCGCTGGTGCCGGACGGTCACTTCGCCACCGTCGACCGTTGGTCACACCGCCTGCCGGCCGATGCCGCCACGCGGCGCCCGGGCATCGCGGTCAAGCTGTCTTGGGCCTTCACGTTCCTGATCCGGCACGAGCAGCTGGCGCCGCTGCTGCCGGTGTTGCGTGCCAACCTGGCACGACGGCTGATCGAAGGCGACCCGCGGCTGGCGCTGTCGATGGCCGCCGTCCTGCAGGACGATCCGGCCCGCGCGCTGGAGTACGTGGCGCATACCGAGCACCGCGAGCCGACGTCCAACCGCTTCCGCAATTTCGAGCTCGCCGCCGGCCACAACGTGCGCGGCTTCGTCGGCATGATGCGCGGCGAGTTCGGCCCGGCGCTGCACAGCCTGGCGCAGGGCCGCTCGCTCAGCGAGCGCTCGAATGCGACCTTCACGCTGGCCTACTCGCTGGTGCACTCGGGCCTCACGCTGGTGGCGCAGGGGCAGCTGCCCGAAGCCGTGGAGCACCTGCGCGGCGCGATCTCCGACCGGCGCATGGTGCTGGAGGAATCGGTCTCGAAGGCCTGCCTGGCCTGTGCGCTGGTGATGGCGCTCTACGAAGCCGACCAGACCGGCGACGCGCTGGCGCTGTTCGAGCAGTTCCACGACATGATCGTCGAGGCCTCGCTGCATGACTACCTCGTGGTCTGCTATCGGGCGGTCGCCCGCATCCGCGACCAGCGCGGGGAGCTCGCGCTCGCGCTGGAGACTCTGGAAGAGGCCGAACGGCTGAGCTACAACGGCCGCTGGCCGCGCGCCGTGCAATTGATACAGGGCGAGCGGGTGCGCCGCGAACTCGTCGCGGGCCGCGTCGATCGGGCGCAGACGCTCGCCGCCCGCCTGCAACCCGAGAGCCGCAGCGACACCGACGACTGGGTGCGGTTCTCGGAGGAGACCGACGGCCCGCGCATCGGCCGCATCCGGCTCGATCTGCATGCGGGCCGCGCGGCCCAGGCGCTCGACGAGATCGGCGCCTGCCTAGCGGCCGCACAGCGCCAGGGGCGCGTGCACCGACAGATCCGGCTGCAGACGCTGGCGGCGCTGGCGCACCACAGTCTGGGTCAGACGCGGCCGGCGCACCGCTGCCTGCAGTTGGCGCTGGAACTCGCGGCGCCCGGCCGTTACGTGCGCATGTTCCTCGACGAAGGCCCGGCACTGGCGGCACTGCTGCGCGCCCATGCCAACCTGCCGGCCGCAGCCCCCGAGAACGGCGCCGAGGCCCGCGCCCTCCTGGGACGGCTGATCGAGGCCAGCGGCACCGCGCCAGCCCCTGCGGACACCCCCTGGCGCGCCGCGGCGCTGGAACCCCTCACCAAGCGCGAGCACAAGGTGCTCGCGATGCTGGTCGACTACCAGTCGAACGAGGAGATCGCCAGCGCGCTGTGCGTGAGCCGCGACACCGTGAAATTCCACGTCCGCAACATCTACTCGAAGCTGGGTGTGAAAACGCGGCTCGAGGCCATCCGCGTCGTGAAGACATCGGACACCACGGGCCGCTAGCGCCGCTTCACTTGGCCGGGCCGGGATTGGCCTTCAGCCAGACTTCCATCTCCTCGGGCGACACATAGCCGTCCTTGTTCGTGTCGATCTGGGTCCAGTCGCGCCCACCGGTTGGCTGGGCCGCGGACTTGGCCTGGGTCGCTTTGGTTTCCGGTTTGGCGGCCGGCGCGTTCTGCGCCAGCGCGACGGAAGTGCCCAGCATCGGGCCGATGGCGATGATCAGGGTGCGCAGCAGGCTCATGCAGGTCTCCTCTTGAAGGGTTGCAAGAAGCTGTCCGATCGATCGGACAGCGGTTCGGCAGCAAGGCGCCGGACCTCAGCCTGACAAAAAACTGACAGCATGGAAATGGGAAAAATTCCTGTCCTCCCGTGCCGAGCGCACCTGCAGAAAGAAAAAAGGCTGCCTCTCGGCAGCCCTCATTCCGCAAAGCGCCTTGCGGCACTCAGCGACCGTCGCGTGATCCGAAGCGCGAAGCGCCCTCACGGCGCCCGCCGCCGAAACCGCCGCCCGACGGGCGGCCACCACGGCCCTGACCGTGACGCTGGCCCGGCAGCGGCTTGGCCGGACGCGGACGCTGCGGCGTGGGCTCCAGACCGACGATCACGCTGGCCTCGATCGGCTGGCGGGTGAAGGCCTCGATCGCACGGATCTTGCCGCGCTCGCGGTGCTCGGCGATGGTGATTGCGGTACCGCTGCGGCCGGCCCGGCCGGTGCGGCCGATGCGGTGCACGTAGTCTTCAGCCTTCATCGGCAGGCCGAAGTTGATGACGTGGCTGATGCTCGGCACGTCGAGGCCGCGCGCCGCCACGTCGGTGGCGACGAGCACGCGCACATGGCCGTCACGCACGTTCTGCAGACGACGGTTGCGCACCGCCTGCGGCATCGCGCCGTGCAGCGCGACGGCCGAGTGGCCTTGCTGCTGCAGCGCCTCGGCGATGGCTTCGGTGTCGACCTGGGTGCTGGCGAACACCACGGCCTGGTCCACCTCGGCATCGCGCAGCCAGTGCTCCAGCAGCGCCTGCTTGTGGCCCATGTTGTCGGCCCAGTGCAGGGTCTGGGTGATGTCGCTGTGCACGTCGTGTGCGGTCGCCAGTTCCAGGCGGCCGGGCGAGCGCATCAGCTTGCTGGCCAGCGCCATGATCCGCGGCGCGAAGGTGGCCGAGAACATCATGGTCTGGTCGCGCTGGGCGGTGGCGTCGGCGATCGCCGCCAGGTCCTCGGCAAAGCCGAGGTCCAGCATGCGGTCGGCCTCGTCGACCACCAGCACCTGCGTCGCGTCGAGGCGGATCTGACCACGGCTGTGCAGGTCGAGCAGGCGGCCGGGAGTGGCCACGACGAGTTGGGCGCCGCGCAGGTCGAACAGTTGCTTGCCGAACGGCATGCCACCCACCACGGTGGCGATGCGCAGGCCGCGCGCGGCGTCGCGCAGCGGGTGCTGCTTGGCTTCGGCGCGCAGCGCTTCGCCCACGCCGCGCATCAGGTCGATCGCGTCGGCGGACACCTGCTGGGCAAGTTCGCGGGTCGGGCACAGCACCACGGCGCGCGGCGTCGCGACGCGGGTCTGTTCGGCGGCACCGGCATTCAGCAGGCGGTGCAGCACCGGCAGCAGGAAGGCCGCGGTCTTGCCGCTGCCGGTCTGGCTGCTCACCATCCAGTCGCCGCCCTTCAGGGCAGCGGGGATGGCTTGTTCCTGCACGCTGGTGGGCGCAGTGAAGCCGAGCTGGGTCACGGCATGCAGCAGCGGAGCGGCAAGACCAAGGGATTCAAAATTCGAAGCAGTCACGAAGCATCCCCGCCGGGTTGCCGGCGGGTCCGTCATCGCCGCATGCAGAGATGCGGCAGGTTGGTCCAAAACACATCGACCAACAGACGGACTGCACTGGGTGCAATGGCCCCGATGGGAAACGGGTGGGGCCGGACTGGTGACGATGCACTGACCCTCGGGGCCCGCGGCGCGGGTGAGGGAGGCTGCTTTTTGCAGCGCAGCAAGCATTGTCGCACATCCCGCCTGCCCGTGCCGAATTCGGGCGCGCATGTCCCCGGGTGGACAGGCCGCCGGCGGGCAATTCCTACAATCGAATCGCCTCCTCCCACCACTCCCCGCCTGTCCTGCGATGACGACCTTCCCGTTCCTCGAAGCGCTTGGCCACGGCATCACCGCGATCGACACCGGCTTCATGCGGCCTCGCTTCGATGCGGCCTATCTCGTCGTCGAAGGCGGCCATGCCGCCTACGTCGACAGCGGCATCAACGACGCGCTGCCGCGCCTGCTGGCCGCGCTCGACGTGCAGGGCCTGGACCGCGGCGCGGTCGATTACGTGATCGTCACCCATGTGCACCTCGATCATGCCGGCGCCGCCGGCCTGCTGATGCAGCAGTTGCCGAACGCCCGGCTGGTGGTGCATCCGCGCGGCGCGCCGCACATGATCGACCCGAGCGCACTGGTCGCGGGTGCCAGCGCGGTGTATGGAGCCGAGGAAGTGGCCCGTACCTACGGCACGGTGCAGCCGGTGCCGGCCGAGCGCGTGCTCGCCAGCCACGACGGCATGGTGCTCGACCTGGCGGGCCGGCCGCTGCTGCTGATCGAGACGCCCGGCCATGCGCGACACCACCATTGCATCTGGGACGAGCGCAGCCGCGGCTGGTTCACCGGCGACACCTTCGGCCTGTCGTATCCGGAGTTCCGGACCCCAGGCGGTCGTTACGTCCTGCCGACGACGACGCCGGTGCAGTTCGAACCCGGGCCCTTGAAGACCTCGATCGCGCGCATGCTCGAGAAGCGCCCGGACTGCATGTACCTCACCCACTACAGCCGCATCGACGAGGTCGATTCTTTCGCCGAGCAGCTGTTCGAGCAGATCGATGCAATGGTCGCACTGGCGCGACCACTTGCGACGGCCGGCGATCGCGATCAGCAACTGCGCCACGGACTGGCACAGCTCTATCGCCGGAGACTCCGGGCGGCTGGCAGCGTGCTTTCCGATGCGCAGATCGACGAGTTGCTGACGGTGGATGTCGAGCTCAACGCGCAAGGCCTCGGCGTGTGGCTCGATCGCGAAGCGCGCAACGCACAGGCGCCCGCCCCCGGCGCACGCTGAACGCCGGCGGCAGCCCCCACCGTGACGGACCTCACGGAGGCCATGGCGGCAACGCTCCGATATTGCGCTGCATCAAATGGCGGAGGCGACGCACTGCCGATGATCCGGCGCACACATCGATGCGCCAAAGGATCCCATGCGCCTGAACACCCCCGTGACAGCCAGCGAGTACCCCTTCCCCGCCGGCGAAACCCTGGTCTCGACGACCGACCTGAAGGGGCGCATCACCTACTGCAACCCGGCCTTCATCACGGTCAGCGGCTACGCACGGGAAGAACTGCTGGGCCAGCCGCACAACATGATCCGCCACCCCGACATGCCCGAGGAGGCCTTCCGCGACATGTGGGCCACCATCGCCTCCGGCCAACCGTGGTCGGCGCCGGTCAAGAACCGTCGCAAGGACGGTAGCTGCTACTGGGTGATCGCGAACGTCACGCCGCTCATGAGCGGCGACCAGCCGACCGGCTACATGTCGGTGCGGACGGCCCCGGATCGCGCCGATGTCGAGCGTGCCGAGGAACTCTATGCAGTGATGCGTACCGAGAAGGCCGCCGGACAACTGGTCCACCGTTTCGACGCCGGCCGCCTGCGGGTCGACACCTGGCTGGGCCGCCTCTCGAATGTGCTGCGCCTGCCGGTTCAGGTGAAGCTCGGTGTCGTCGCCGCGCTGCTGGGATCGGCCGGCTTCGTGACGGGTGCGGCCGTCACCGGCGGTAGCCTGCTGCAGTGGCCTGCGCTGGGCCCGGCGCTGACGGCCATCGCCACGCTGCTGCTCTGCTCGGTGGCCGCCGCCGCCTACTTGAACCGGATGACGATCGCTCCGCTCGCGCAGCTGGTGCAGTTCGCCAATCGCATGGCCGCCGGCGACCTGACGCAGAAGATCGATATCGACCGCCACGACCTCGTCGGCCAGCTCACGAAAGGACTGAACCAGTTGAACGTGAACCTGCAGTCCATCGTGCGCGACGCGCGCAACGAGATCGAGCAGATGCGCGTCGTCACCGGCGAGATCGCCTCGGGCAACCAGGATCTCTCGGGACGGACCGAGTCGCAGGCGAGCAGCCTGCAGGAGACCGCCGCCTCGATGGAACAGATCACCGGCACCGTGCGCCAGAGCGCCGATTCCGCCGAGCAGGCCACGCGCCTGGCCACCCAGGCCACGGCGGTGACCCAGCGCAGCAGCGACGCGGTGCAGGACGTCACCCGCACGATGGGCGAGATCAGCGCATCGTCGCAGCGCATCGGCGAGATCATCCAGGTGATCGACGGGATCGCATTCCAGACCAACATCCTCGCGCTCAACGCCGCGGTCGAGGCCGCCCGGGCCGGTGAACAGGGACGCGGCTTCTCGGTCGTGGCCTCCGAGGTGCGGGCGCTCGCGCAGCGCACTTCGTCGGCGGCGAAGGAGGTCAAGCAACTGATCGAGGACTCGGCCGCCAAGGTCGACACCGGCAGCCGCCTCACCGACGCGGCCCGGTCGACGATGGACGACGCCTTGCGCACGGTGCAGCAGGTCGGCCAACTGATCAGCGAGATCAGCCACGGCGCGCGCGAGCAGCTGACCGGCATCTCGCAGATCAACGAAGCGGTCACGCAGCTCGACACGATCACGCAGCAGAACGCCGCGCTGGTCGAGCAGATGGCGGCATCGGCGGTGTCGCTGTCGCAGCAGTCGGGCACGCTGGCGGAAACGGTGAAGGTGTTCCGCCTCGATGGCAGCGCATCGGCCACGCCCGACGCGGTGGCGTTGCGCCGCTCGATGAAGCAAGTCACCCACGCTGCCTGATCCGCGCACAGTCGTTGCGCTGTGCCGCAGCGCCGGCCGGCACTAAACTGCCTTCGCGGAGAGCCCGCCCTTTGCGCGGGCTCTCGGCATTCGGGAGCCGGAATGAACACCGTGAACTTCGCGCTTTCGGGCCGTGTGACCGTGGTCACCGGCGCCGCTCAAGGCATCGGCGCGGCCTGTGCGGAGCGCTTCGCGCGCGAGGGCGCACCGGTCGCGCTATGGGACGTGGACGACGAGCGCGGCCAGACGATGGCCGCGCGCCTGGCCGCCGCCGGCGTGCAGGCGATCTACCGGCACTGCGACGTGTCGCGCGCCGATCAGGTACAGGCCGCGCACGCCGCCACGCTGGCGGCCTTCGGCCGGATCGACGTGCTGGTCAACAACGCCGGCATCTTCAGGGCGGCCGACTTCCTCGACGTCACCGAGGCCGACTGGGACGCGGTGATCGGCGTCAACCTCAAGGGCGCGTTCCTCGTCGGCCAGGCCTGCGCCCGCACGATGGCGTCCCAGGGTCGCGGCGTCATCGTCAACATGAGCTCGGTCAACGGCCTGATGGCCATCCCCACGATCGCCAGCTACAACGCCAGCAAGGGCGGCATCAACCAGCTCACCCGCGCGATGGCCCTGGCGCTGGCCGACCACGGCGTGCGCGTGAATGCGGTGGCACCCGGCACGATCGCCACCGAGCTGGCCACGCAGGCCGTGCTGACCAGCGACGAGGCCCGCCAGCGCATCCTCGGTCGCACGCCCTTGAAGCGGCTGGGCGAGCCGGCCGAGATCGCCGACGTGGTGGCCTTCCTGGCCAGCGACGCGGCCAGCTACCTGACCGGCCAGATCGTCTACGCCGATGGCGGCCGGCTTGCGCTGAACTACACGGTTCAGGCCTGAGCCGCGGCGGCGGCGCGGGTCGCCGGACCGGGCTCGCGAATCGGCAGGTGCACCAGCGCTGCTCCGACCGCCAGCAGGATGTCGACGATCCAGATGGCATCGTAGGCACCGGTCCACTCGAAGGCCTTGCCGCCGAAATAGGCCCCGAGGAAGCCGCCGAGCTGGTGCGCCAGCATGACGATGCCGAACAGCGTGGCCATGTGAGCCGGCCCGAAGAACTTCGCCACCAGGCCCGCGGTGGGCGGCACGGTGGCCAGGAAGGTGAGGCCGATCGCGGCCGAGAACACCAGCATCACCGCCTCGGTCTTCGGTGCGATCAGGAACAGCAGCACGATCACCGCGCGGGACGCATAGAGCATGGCCAGCATCGATTTCATGCGCCAGCGCCCGCCACCGTGGCTCAGTGCCCAGCCCATCGCGACGCTGCCGACGATGTTGAACAGACCCACCACCGCCAGCGCCCACGCCCCGATCGACGGCGGCAGCTGGCAGGCGGCCACCACGCCTGGCAGGTGGGTCGCGATGAAGGCGACGTGGAAACCGCAGATGAAGAAGCCCGCGCTCAGCAGCCGGTAGCTCGGGTCGGCCAGCGCGCGCCTGACGGCCACTCGGGTGCCTTCGACCGGCACGCTGCCGGCCGCGGCGAGCTGACGGGCATTGCCGCGCAGCACCCAGCCGCCGG
>NZ_AZND01000029.1:0-26555 GCF_000576205.1 Methylibium sp. T29
GCCTGACGCGCGGCAGCACGGTGGCCCACATCGCGCGCGCGGCGCTGGAGAGCATCGCGTTCCAGAGCGCGGCGCTGCTCGACGCGATGAGCCGCGACGCGGTGGCCGCCGGCGGGCAGCCGGTCAGCGAGCTGCGCGTCGACGGCGGTGCCTGCGTCAACGACCTGCTGATGCAGTTCCAGGCCGACCTGCTGGGCATTCCGGTCGTGCGGCCGCAGGTGATCGAGACCACGGCCCTCGGCGCGGCGTGCCTGGCCGGACTGGGCTGTGGCCTCTACGCCGGCACCGACGAGCTGGCGGCGCAGTGGCAGGCCGAGCGACGCTTCCTGCCGACGATGCCGCGCGAGCGCGCGGCGGAGCGGATGGCGCGCTGGGAACGCGCGGTACGCCAGACGGTCGCTCCCTGACGCGGCCCGCGGCCGGCTTCGGGTTTTGCAGGAGATCGCGTCGCAGGGTCGTCGCGCAAGATGCCGACTCGCCCGCCCACACCCGCCTTGCCCGCGAGTCCACCACCGAGCCCCACCCACATGAGCAGCAGCAGCCACAGTACGCCCCGCGTCGTCAGCGAAGTCGCCCTCGACAACAGCTTCCAGGGCGACACCATCCAGACCTGCGTGGTCACCCGCGACATGCAGCGCACGCTGGCCGGCATGGTGAAGCTGGGCATCGGCCCGTGGCGCATCTACGAGTTCGGGCCGGAGACCTGCAGCGACATGACCTACCGCGGCCAGCCCGGCCGCTACCGCATGAAGCTCGCGCTGGCCTTCTCGGGCACGATGATGTGGGAGGTGATCGAGCCGATCACCGGGCCGAACATCTACGAGGACTTCCTGCGCGAACACGGTGAAGGCATCCACCACGTGGCGCAGGGCTGCAACGGTCTACCCTATGCCGAGCGCGTGGCCACCTACCTGGCGCGCGGCCTGGAACTGATCCAGTCGGGCACCTGGCAGGGCCGCGTGCCCTATGCCTACTTCGGCACCGAGGGTCTGATCACGACCACGATCGAGATCTTCGACATCCCGGCCGATTTCGCACTGCCCGAGCCGCTGGCCTGGTATCCGGCGCGCCCCTGAGTCACCGTGGGAGCGGGGTGACGGCTTCACGGACTTCGGCCGTGCGCACGCTGCTCCGGCTGCTGCACCTGCTCGGCGGCGTCGGCTTCGCCGGCGCGCTGGCGGCCCAGCTCGCGATCGCCTCGGTGGCGGCCGACACGTCGCCGCGCCTGCTGGCGGTGCGCGACATCGCTCTGTCGGTGTCGTCCACCGTCGTGTTGCCGGCACTCGGCCTGATGGTGCTGAGCGGCCTGCTGCTGCTCGCGCTGCGGCCGGCACTGATCGAGCAACGCTGGTTGATCGGCAAGTTGCTGATCGGCATCGCGGTCTGCGGCATCGCGCTCGTGCAGGTGCACGGTGCGGCACGTCAGGCCCGCACACTGGCCATGCAGGCACTGACCAGCCCCACCGACGCCACCACGACCGCCGCGCTGGCGACCGTGCTGCGCAGCGAGCGCCTCGGCGCGTGGTCGGTCCTGGCGCTCGCCGTCGTCGCCGTCTCGCTGGCGGTGTGGCGGCCTCGCCTCGGTCAGCGCGCAGAGCTCCCGACGACGCCCCCCTGAGGCCGGCCGTCGCCGCGGGCCCGGCCCGCAGCCCTCAGCGGATCGCGACCGGGTTGACGAGGCTCTGCACGCCGCCGGTCACGCGCACCGCGCTCAGCACGAACATGAACTCCCAGGCCCGGTCGCGGGCCAGTTCGGCGGTGTTCATGTTCTCGAGGATGTAGATGCCGTTCTTCGCCAGCAGGATCTGGTGCACCTCGAACACACCGGCATCCTTCTCGAACGGGATGGTCTCCAGCCCCCAGGTGTCGGCGCCGATCGCGAGCACCTGCTTGCTCGCAAGGTAGGCTGCGCCCTCGCGGCCCAGCCCCGGTTCGCCGGCGAGGTAGCGCTTGTCGTCCTGGCCCACCAGCGACAGCCAGCCGGTGTGGAACAGCACCACGTCGCCGGTGCGGATCTCGATGCCCTGGCGCTTGGCCTGCTCGTCGATCTCCTTGCGGTTGAACGCCGTGCCTTCGGGCACGACGTCGCGGCCGTAGTAGGCCGTCATGTCGAGCACGACACCGCGCGTCACGAACGGCGGGATCTTCTCGACGCCGAGCTTGCGCAGGCCGTCGACCTGCACGAACTCGCTGTTCTTGAAGCAGTTGTAGTAGACGTTGTCGATGCCGACATGGCCCAGCCCGTCGATCTGGCTGCCCACGCCCACCCAGCCGGCGTAGATGTCGTCGTTGTAGCTGGTCTTCGAGGGCCCGAGGGTCACGCCGCCGGCCTGGCCCGGAGACGTGACCGTGAGCGACCAGCCCCGCGGCGGATAGGCGGGCGATCTGGAGTTGGTCTCGGCGCCGAGCCGGTAGGTCTTGCCGGTCTTCACGAGCTTCGCGGCGTCGAGCGCGAGCTGCGGACTCAGCAGGTTGGCGGCGCCGATCTCATCGGTGGGACCGTACTTCGACTTGCACCACTCTTCGGCGTGGGCAAGGGCCTGGGTCGCCGAGGCGGCCAGGCCGAGGGCGATGGAAAGCGCAACCGCGCCGCGCCGCAGCGCCTTGTGCAGAACCATGGAGTCTCCTTGGTGGTGTCGCGGCGCTCGGCTGGCGCCGTCCGGGCTCGCGCGGACGATAGCCCGTCCGCCCCGGCCTTGCACGCGCCACCAAGGTTGTGCCGTGGTGCGACAGGCGGGCGCTGCGCGCTCAGGCACTGCCCGTCAGTGCGGGCAACTGCTTCGCCACCGCGTCCTTCTCACGCGTGCAGCTGCCACCGAGGGCGGCGCCCAGCAGACGACCGTCGGCAGCGCGGTAGTGGCCTCGCATGCCCGTGTCTTCCCGCTCGATGTGCCACTTGCCGCCGCCCGGCTGCAGCGGCGGAAAGAACACCGCCGGCCAGGCCGGCGTCTTGAGCACCACCGGCATGGCCGGGTAGACGACCGCCGTGCGCTCCCCGTTCAGCGTGCGTGCGAGGGCGCGCGCCGCATGCATGATGGGCATGATGAACGGCAGCAGCAGGCCGTCGACCTCGGCGCAGTCGCCCAGCGCGTAGATGTGATCGTCGCTGGTCTGCAGGTGGCGGTCGACGACGATGCCTCGGTTCACCGCCAGGCCGGCCTGCACGGCCAGTTCGGAGTTCGCCGCCAGGCCGATCGCCGACAGCACCGTGTCGGCCTCCAGCGTGCGGCCGCTCTCCATCGTGATCCGCAGGCCGCCAGGGATCGCGTCGATGCGCTCGACCGCCTCGGACAGATGCCAGCGCACCCCGGCCGCGGCGAGCCGTGCCTGGAACTCGAGCGCCATCGGGTCCGGCCAGAAGCGCGGCAGCGCACGCGGGGCGATGTCGATCACGTCGACGGCGTGGCCGGCCGCGGCGAGGTCGTTGGCGAACTCGCAGCCGACCAGGCCCGCACCGAGGATCACCACGCGCGGATGGCTTTCCAGGTGCCGGCGGAAGTGCTGGTAGTCGGCCAGGTGGTTGACGCTCAGCACGCGGTCGGCGGCATCGCCGGCAAGCCGAAGCCGGATCGGCCGCCCTCCGACAGCCAGGACCAGGCGGTCGTAGGCGAGATCGCGGCCCGCCACCTCGATCGTGCGCGCCGCACGGTCGATGCGCTTGACCGGGTGGCCGGCCAGGATCTCGATGCCGTAGTCGCCGGCCAACTGGGCAGCGGCCGCCGTGGCCAGGGCCGCCGGGGCCTTCTTCAGCGCGAAGGCGTTCGACAGCATCGGCTTCGAATAGAACGCGCCGTCATCCTCGGTGACGAGCGTGACCGCCACCCCTCGATCGAGCTTGCGCAGTTCCTTGGCCACCGTGTACCCGGCCAGGCCACTTCCAATCACGACGATGGGGCTCATTGCAGGGGTCCGAGAAGAGTGGAGAAAGGAGCAAGAGAGGCGATCCGTGGCATCGCCGGAGCGCGGTCGGCGCCCGCCGGTCGTCAGGCCGCGCTCGCCGCCAGCTCGGCCACGCCCGCGGTCGCCGCCGCGGTCTCGCGCTGCGGCCGGTAGCCCAGACGGGCGGAGATCTGCTGGGCCACGCTGACGACGGTGGGGGCGAGCAGCTTCAGGTTGCGCGGCTTGAAGCGGTCGGACGGACCGGAGACGCCGATCGCCGCGCACACGTGGCCCCCGGCATTCCAGATCGGCGCCGCGATGCCGCACACGCCGTCCCGCCATTCGCCGCGGTTGACGGCATAGCCCAGCTGGCGCTGCTTCTCGAGCTCGTTGCGCAGCTCGTTCGGCGTGGTGAGGGTGTAGGGCGTGAACGGCTTGAGCTCGAGCGAGATCTGGTCGATCAGCGATGCCGAGGCGTACGAAAGCAGCGCCTTGCCGGTGGCCACGCAGTAGGCCGGCGCCCGACCGCCGACCCGCGAATAGGCCCGCACCGGATGCGGGCTGTCGACCTTGTCGAGGTAGATCACCTCGGTGCCCTCGAGCACCGACAGGTGCACCGTCTCCCCCGACAGCTGGCACAGGCGCTCCATGTACTCGACCGCCACCGTCTTCAGGTCCAGCCGCCCCACCACCGCGGCGCCCAGTTCCCACAGCTTGAGCGTCAGCTCGTACTTGCCGCTCTGCTCGAGGTTGCGGACGTAGCCGCAGGCCACCAGCGTCTGAAGCAGCCGGTGCGCATTGCTCTTGGTCAGTCCCAGGTGCTTCGCCAGCTCCGTCACGCCCGTCAGCTGCGGGTGCGTCGCCAACGCCTCGATCACCTGGAGGCCCTTCACGAAAGTGGTGTCCATGCGTGTTCAGTGTCGTTCTGAATATTGATACTTTGTGCCAAGAGCTTAGGTCTGTGCCTGCGCGCTGTCAAGAACCCGGCCCGGCGCCACGCACCGATCCGACAGAACGATCGGTCCATCGTTTGCCTCCCATCTCATTGGAGATGCTTGATTTTCCGGACCTCCACGGCGCGGCGTAAGCGTATATCCGGATGCCGATCGATGTTGACACTGCGTCAGGCACTGCTAGCATTGTTTCACCAATTCGAAACGCTGTTCCATTATTTAGAACATCTTTGTCGACATCGATCGGCGGCACGCCCGGGCCGATCGAGCTTTCTGCACTCTTCCGTGGAGATCCAAGTGAAAGAGACCCTGATCCGAAACCTCTGGTACGTCGCAGGAACCAGCGACGAGTTCGCGCCCGGCCAGCTGGTCGGCCAGACGATCGTCGGCCTGCCGCTGGTGTTGTGGCGCCCGGAAGCGGGCGGCGAGGTCGTCGCCTTCGACGGCCGCTGCTGCCACAAGCGCATGCCGCTCGCCGCGGGCAAGCTGCTCGCCGACGGCACGCTCGAATGCGCGTACCACGGCCTCTGCTTCGACAGCGCTGGCAAGTGCGTGAAGATCCCGTCGCAACCGGGCCGCGCGATCCCCAGCCGCGCGAAGCTGCGGCCCTATCCGATCGTCGAACAGGACGGCATGGTCTGGATCTGGATGGGCGACGACGCGAACCCGGCGCTGCGCCCGCCGCGCATCCCCGAGCTCGCCAGTCCCGAATGGGAAGCCATCCGCGTGCAGAACGCCGAGGTGCCGACGAACTACCTGCTGCTGATCGAGAACCTGCTCGACATCAGCCACTTCTACCCGCTGCACGACGGCAACATCGGCGACATCGCCAACAGCGAGATCCCGGTCGAGTTCTCCCACGAAGGCGTCCAGGGCAATCGGTCGGTGACCTCGGTGCGCAAGGCCGAGTCCTACCGCCACCCGCCCTACCTAGAAGACTTCTTCGGCTACGAACTGGTCGACCGCCACCACTCCCACAGCATGATCTCGCCCGCGGCGATCCGCGTGGATCTGCGCTGCGCGCCGCCCGGGCGGCTGGAGACCGAGGAAGAACGAGGCTACATCCTCACGCACCTGATCACGCCGATCGACGAGCGCCACCACCGCTGGCGCGTCATCGCCGCCTGTCGCGCCGGCCACCGCTGGCCCGCCGATCCGAGCGTATCGACCGTCGCGCGCGTGGCCGAGAAGTTCCCCGGCGTGATCGCCCAGGACCTGTGGGCCCTGACCGAGCAGCAGAGGATGCTCGACCTGGCCGACACGCACTACCTCGGCGAGATGCACCTGCGCGCGGACACCGGCATCCTCAAGGCCCGCGAGATCGTGCGCGACATGGTGGCTGCCGAAGCTCAACCGGCGTCGCAGGCGGTCGCTGCATGAACTCCCTGAAATGGCGCTGCGTGCTGTGCGGCTTCGTCTACGACGAGGCGGCCGGCCTGCCCGAGGAAGGCATCGCGCCCGGCACCGCCTGGGCCGACGTGCCCGACAGCTGGAGCTGCCCCGACTGCGGGGCCAGCAAGGACGAGTTCGAGATGGTTCCCGCAGAGTGATCAAGCGCCGCGCACGCGGCGCCAGGCGGTCGGCCGGAGTCGGCCGATCAATGGCTGACATCGCTGCACCGGGCCGGCAGAGCCCGGGCAGGTCTGTCGGTGGTTTTCCCGAAAGGAGATCGAGGTGACAAACAAGCGACCTATCGCGTTCGACGCAACCCCCGACACCCTGCGCCGGAGCCTCGTGCTGTCCGCCGCGGCCGCGAGCGGGCTGGGCCTGCTGCCCGGCGCGATGCGCGACGCGCGAGCGCAGAGCTTCCCGCCGCTCGGCAACTTTCCGGCCGGCACCGAGGGCAACTCGGTATTCGTGGGCGTGTCGGTCCCGCTGACCGGGGCGTTCTCGGCCGAAGGCAAGGATCAGCAGCTCGGCTTCGAGCTGGCGTTCGAGCACCTGAACTCGGGCAAGCTGGCCGGCAAGATCCCCGAGCTCAAGGGCAAGGGTGTCCTGGGCAAGACCATCACCTTCGGCGTGGTCGATACGGAGGCCAAGGCCGAATCGGCGATCCAGGGACAGACCCGCTTCCTCCGCAACAACAAGGCGATCCTGATGACCGGCTGCTACAGCAGCGCGGTGACCGTCGCGCTCGGCAAGCTGGCGCAGCGCGAGAAGGTGCTCTACATGGCCGGTCCGGCCGGCTCGGACGACGTGACCGGCAAGGACTGCCAGCGCTACAGCTTCCGCTCGCAGCCCAGCACCACCATGGCCTCGCGCGCGCTGGCCCCGGTGCTGGCCGAGCGGCTGGGCAAGGGCAAGAAGGTGGCCTACCTGGTGCCCGACTACACCTTCGGCCACACGCAGTTCGAATCGATGGCGCGGCTGACCGAGCCGATGGGCTGGAAGACGGTGTCCAAGCAGGTCTGCCCGATCGGCACCGCCGACTTCAGCACCTACCTGCTCAACATCGCCAACAGCAGCGCCGACGTGTTTGTGAACTGCACGGTCGGCAACGATTGCTCGGTGTCCATCAAGCAGGCCAAGAACTTCGGCGTCATGAAGAACGCCGCCCTGGTGGTGCCGACGCTGCAGCCCTTCCTTGCGCAGCAGCTGGGCCCCGAGGTGACGCAGGACATCCTGGGCGTGATGGACTTCTGGTGGTCGCTGGCCGAGAGCAACGAGCTCGCGAAGCAGTTCGTCGACGACTTCCAGGCCAAGCACAACTACAAGCCCTACTGGCCGGCGCACATCGCCTACTCGCAGATGCTGATCTGGGCGGTGGCGGTGGAGCGCGCCAAGACCTTCTACCCGCCGGAGGTCATCAAGGCCCTCGAGGCGCGCGTGCCGATCAGGACCACGCTGGGCGACGTGATGTACCGTCCCGAGGACCACCAGCTGGTCCGTCCTGTCCCGGTGATGCGCGGCAAGAAGCCCTCCGAGATGAAGTCCAAGGACGACTACTACGAGGTGATCAAGATGATCCCCGGCGCCGACGCCGTGACGCCGCTCGACCAGGGCACCTGCAAGATGGGCGAACTCACCTGAGGTTCCGCGGCAGCGCGACCGCCGCCGCAGCGCGCCGGTCCGCCGCCGATCCGCCCGATCCATCCGACCCGCCCGCTGCCGCTCACGCGGCGGGCCCATGGAGGCTCCCATGCCACCTCTCCCTCTCGTCATATCGCAGGTGTTCCACGGCCTGGTGCTCGGCGGCACGCTGGCGCTCGTCGGCTGCGGCCTGACCATCATCCTCGGGACGCTCGGCCTCGTGAACTTCGCGCACGGCGCGTTCTTCGCGATCGGCGCCTACGCCGGCTGGCTGGCATTCGAATGGACCGGCTCCTACCTGGCCGCCGTGGTGATCGGCGCGGCCGTGACCTGCGCCTTCGGCTTCGTCATCGAGCGCGGACTGATCAGCCGCTTCTACCAGCGGCCCCACGAGGACCAGATCCTGCTGACCTTCGGCCTGGGCATCGTCATCGTGGAGGCGCTGCGCGCCATCTTCGGCGGCGTCGGCCGCGCGATGCCGTCGCCCGACTGGGCCGCCGGCGCCGTGTCGATCGGACCGGTGATCTACCCGGAATACCGGCTGGTGGTGTTCGGCATCGCCGCGCTGTCGCTGCTGGTGTTCTACCTGCTGCTCTACCACTCCCGGCTCGGCCTGATCGTGCGCGCCGCGATCGAGGACACGCTGATGGTGCGCATCCTCGGCCTGCGTGCGGCGCAGATCAAGGCGGTGGTGTTCGCGATCGGCGTGCTGGCCGTCGGGCTGGCCGGCGTGGTGATGGCGCCGATCGTCTCGATCAACCCGGACGTCGGCGCGCGCTTCATGGTGCAGTCCTTCGTGGTGGTGGTGATCGGCGGTCTGGGGTCCTTCCCCGGCGCCATCATCGGCGGCTTCATCGCCGGCCAGATCCAGACGCTGACGGCGATCTTCGAGGCCGCCTACAGCGACGTGGCGCTGTTCCTGACCATGGTGGCGATCCTGGCGGTCCGCCCGCGCGGCCTGATGGGCGTGGAGGGACGGAAATGACGGCGCAACAACTGGCCGCCCGCGCGGGCGGCGTGCGGCGGCTGGCGGTCTCGCTACCGACCGAGTGCTGGATCGTCCTCGCGCTCGCGCTGATGCCCTTCCTGCTGCTTGCCGGCGGCGGCTCGGTCGACACCGCGATCCGCATCCTGCTGTGGGGCATCTTCGGCCTGGGCTTCGACATCCTGTTCGGCTACGCCGGCATGCTGTCGTTCGGCCAGGCGGCGTTCTTCGGCACCGGCAGCTTCGTGACCGCCTACCTGCTGGTCAGCGGGCTGGTGACGAACTTCCTGCTGGCGATCGGCGCCGGCGTGGTGGCGTCGATGCTGTTCAGCGTACTGGTCGGGATGGTGGCGCTCAAGCGCGTGGGCATCTACTTCTCGATGATCACCTTCGCGATCGGCGAGCTGTGCTTCTTCATCCAGCACTCGGTGCTGTCGCGCTGGACCGGCGGCGACAACGGCCTGCCCGGCGTGCCGCATCCGGTGTTCCAGTTCGGCGACCGCAGCTTCGAGCTCGCCTCGGGTTGGGGCATGTATGCGGTGATCGCGACGATCTTCGTCGCCACGTTCTGGTTCGCGCGACGCGTGGTGACCTCGCCGTTCGGCCGGGTGCTCAACGCCACGCGCATCAACCCCGAGCGCACGCTGGCGGTGGGGCACGACGTGCAGCGCTACAAGATGGCGGCCTTCGTCGTGGCGGCCGGTTATGCCGGCCTGGCGGGCACGCTGATGGGCATCTTCCAGAGCTACGTGGGCCCCGATGCGTTCGCGCTCGACACCTCGGGCCAGGTGGTCATGCAGACGGTGGTCGGCGGCGTGCGCACGCTGATCGGCCCGCTGGTCGGCGCGGCGGTGTGGATCTACCTGCGCGACATCCTGCAGCAGATCCCCGGCATCGGCGGCATGTGGAAGCTGATCCTCGGCGCGCTGTTCATCCTGGCCGTCACGACGATGCGACGCGGCATCGTCGGCGAGATCCAGCACGTCTTCTACAAGCGGCGGATGGCGGCGGCCGCGGCCGCGGCGGCCGCTACCGAGAAGCTCGCCGCGTTCGCGCCGGCGGCACCGCCGGCCGACTTCTTCGCCGCGGCGGCGGGCACGGCCACGGCGTCGCCGCGCGCAGCCGCCTCGGACGACGGCGTGCCGGCGATCGAGGCACGCCACATCCGCAAGCAGTTCGGCGGCCTGGTGGCGCTGGAGGACGTGTGCCTGTCGGTGCGCGAGGGCGAGATCATGGGCCTGATCGGCCCGAACGGCGCCGGCAAGAGCACGCTGTTCCGCATCCTCACCGGCGAGATGCCGGCCACCAGCGGCGAGGTGCATTTCCGCGGCAGGAACATCACCGGCGTGGGTGTGCGCGAGGCCTGCGCGATGGGCATCAGCAAGAGCTACCAGATCGTGCAGGTCTACCCCGAGCTCAGCCTGCGCGAGAACCTGCTGGTGCCGCTGCTGGCGCGCCAGCGCGGCGCGTTCCGCTTCGACGTGATGGCCTCGGTCAAGCGCGATGGCGAGCTGATGAAGGACGCCGACCGGCTGCTGGCGATGATGGGCCTGTCCGACCGACTGGGCGGGCCGGTGTCCGACCTGTCCTACGGCGAGAAGCGCCGGCTCGAGATCGGCATCGCGCTGGCCACCCAGCCCGACGTGCTGCTGCTGGACGAACCGCTGGCCGGCCTCAGTCCCGAAGAGCGCGTGCAGGTGGTGGGCGTGATCAAGGCGGCCAGCATCGGGCGCACCACGCTGGTGGTCGAGCACGACATGGACGCGCTGTTCGGCCTGGCCGACCGCATCGCCGTGCTGCACATGGGTCGCAACCTCGCCGTCGGGCCGCCGGCGGAGATCCGAGAGAACCCGATCGTCCACTCCGCCTACATGGGAGGTCGCGATGAAGACTGACCTGCTCTCGCTGCGCGACGTCAACTCCTGCTACGGCGAATCGCATGTGCTGCACGACATCAACCTGCGCGTCGCCGAGGGCGAGGTGGTCGCGCTGCTCGGCCGCAACGGCTCGGGCAAGACCACCACGCTGAAGACCGTGATGGGGCTGCTGGAGCCGAAGTCCGGCGTCATCGAATATGCCGGTCGTGCGCTGCGCGACGCCTCGCCGGAAGGCCGGGCGCGCGCCGGCATCCAGCTGGTGCCGGAAGACCGCCGCGTGTTCGCCGGCCTGACGGTGGAGGAGAACCTGGTCCTCGCCGCGATGGGCTGCGCCAAGCCGCTGACCATCGACGCGATGTACGAGGTGTTCCCGCGCCTGGGCGAGCGCAAGAAGTCGCACGGCCGGCATCTGTCGGGCGGCGAGCAGCAGATGCTGTCGATCGCGAGGGCGCTGATCCAGTCGCCGCGCCTGCTGATGCTCGACGAGCCGTTCGAGGGGCTGGCACCGATCATCGTGCGCGCGCTGATGGAAGTGGTGGGCCGGCTGGCGAAGGAAGGCCAGACGATCGTGATCGTCGAGCAGAACGTCAAGGCCTGTCTGACGCTGGCCGACCGCGTCTACCTGCTCAGCAACGGCCTGGTGGTCCATGAAGGCTCGGCCAAGGCGCTGATGGACGACAAGGAGACGCAGAAGCGCCACCTCTCGGTCTAGGGCCGGTCGCACCCGCCGACGGCCCGGTGACCCGCGAACGATGTTTGATTCAGTAGGAGCGGATATGTCAGTTGATTCCTTTCGACCCCTCGCAGGCCTCAGGGTGCTCGAGTTCGGCCAGATCGTCACGGTGCCGTTCTGCGGGATGCTGCTCGCCGACCTGGGCGCCGACGTGGTGAAGGTCGAGAACACCGACGGCGGCGACGGCATGCGCCAGTGGCCGCCGCTGATGCGCGCCGCGCCCGACGCCGAGGCCTACAGCGGCAACTTCGCCTCGCTCAACCGCAACAAGCGCAGCATCGCGGCCAACCTCAAGGATCCGGCCGACGTGGCACGCGTGCGCGACCTCTGCGCGGCGGCCGACATCGTGCTGGAGAACTTCCGCCCGGGCGTGATGCAGCGCCTGGGTCTGGGCTACGAAGCGCTGCGCGAGCGTCGCCCGCAGCTGGTGTACTGCTCGGTCACCGGCTACGGCCAGGACGGCCCCTATGCGAAGAAGGGCGCCTTCGACGTGACGGTCCAGGCCATCAGCGGGCTGATGAGCGTGACCGGCGAGAACGACAGCATCCCCGTGAAGTGCGGCGTGCCGGTGGCCGACTTCACCGCCGGACTCTATGCGGCCTATTCCATCCTCGCAGCCATCATGGAAGTGCGTCGCACCGGCGTCGGCACGCAGATCGACTGCTCGATGCTCGGCTGCATGCTGGGCATCTCGGCGCTGCAGATCAGCGAGTACTTCGGCACCGGCCGGGCGCCGCAGCGGCTCGGCTCGGCCCACCCGCGCAATGCGCCGTACCAGCCTTCGAGGGCAGCGACAAGCCCTTCGTGATCGCCGCCGGCAACGACAAGCTGTGGGGCGAGGTGTGCGCGGCGGTGGGTCAGCCGCAGCTTGAGGCCGACGCGCGCTTCGTGACGCAGACCCTGCGGGCGGCCAACCAGCGCGAGCTCGCCGCGCTGCTGCAGCCGCACTTCGCGCGCCGCAGCGCGGCCGACTGGCTGGCCGAGTTCGACCGGCGCGGTGTGCCCTGCGCACCGATCAACGACTTCGCCGACATCCTGGCCGACCCGCACGTCAAGGAGCGCGGCTGGGTCGCCGAGCTCGAGCTGCCCAACGGACTGAAGACGCCGACGATCGGCTTTCCGGTGCACATCGCAGGCTACGAGTTCTCGGTCGACGCCCGTCCGCCGCGTCTGGGCGAGCACACCGAGGCCGTCGCCCGGGAGTGGTTGCGATGAGCGAACTCGCGCTGCTGTCGCCGCCCACCGCCGAGGGCGTGCGCACGCTGCGCCTCAACCGTCCCGACAAGGCCAACGCCCTGTCGGCGGCCCTGGTCGACCATCTGCACGCCAGCCTCGACGCGATCGGCCCGGAGACCCTGGCGCTGGTGATCCGCGGCGAGGGCCGCAACTTCTGCGCGGGCTTCGATTTCACCGGCTACGAGCAGTTGTCCGAAGGCGACCTGCTGCTGCGCTTCGTGCACATCAACGAACTGCTCGCGCGACTGCGCCAGGCGCGCTTCCTCACCATCGCCTGGGTGGCCGGCGCAGCCTTCGGCGCCGGCGCCGACATCGCCTGCTCGTGTGCCGTTCGCATCGGCACGCCGGCGGCGCGGTTCAGGTTCCCCGGCTTCCAGTTCGGCGTCGCGCTCGGCACGCGGCGTCTCGCGACCATCACCGGCGCCGAGCGCGCACGCGCCATCCTGCTGCACAACGAGGAGCTGGATGCCGCGGCGGCGCTGCATTGCGGGCTGCTCACCGAACTCGTGGAGGCCCAAGGGCCGGAAGCACGGGTCGATGCCCTGGTGGAATCGACCCGCAAGCTCGATGCGGCCAGCCTGCGCAAGCTGTTCGCGCTGACCGATGCGGACACCGCCGACGCCGACCTCGCGGACCTGGTGCGCAGCGTCGGCCGCCGCGGCCTGCATGCGCGGGTGGCCGCCTACCGTCGCGCCTGAGACCGCGCGGCGGTCCTTGTCCCCACCGCGGCGCGGCGCCGGTCGCGGCTCCTAAACTGCCGCCATGCCCCTTCCGCACCTGCTGCTCGCCCTGGCCGTGGTCGCGGTCTGGGGCACCAACTTCGTCGTCATCAAGTGGGGCCTGGCCGAGCTGCCGCCGCTGCTGTTCACGACGCTGCGCTTCGCGCTGTCGGCGTTCCCGCTGCTGCTGTTCATCAAGCGACCGGCCGTACCCTGGCACAAGCTGGCCGGCTTCGGTGCGCTGCACGGCCTGGGCCTGTTCGGGCTGATGCTGTATGCGATGCGCGCCGACATCTCGCCGGGTCTGGCCTCGCTGGTGATCCAGACGCAGGTGTTCTTCACCATCGTGCTTGCGATGCTGCTCGACGCCGAGCGGCCGCGGCTGCTGCAGGGGCTGGCCCTCGGACTCGCGGTCACCGGCATGGCGCTGATCGCCGGCCACATCGACCAGCACAGCATCACCGCGCTGGGCCTGGTGCTGGTGCTCACGGCCGCCTTGTGCTGGGCCGGCGCCAACATGGTGGCCCGGTCGGTCGGCCGGGTCGACATGCTGGGCTTCATGGTCTGGATCAGCGTGTTCGCCGCGCCCGCGCTGGCGCTGCTGAGCCTGCTGATCGAGGGCCCGGCGCGCATCGCCACGAGCCTGTCGCAGGCCAGCGCCGGCGCCTGGGCCGCGGTGGCGTGGCAGGCGCTGGGCAACACGCTGTTCGGCTACGGCGCGTGGAACTGGCTTCTGGCGCGCCACCCGGCCGCGACCGTGGCGCCGGCTGCGCTGCTGGTGCCGGTGTTCGGCATGGCGGCCTCGTCGCTGCTGCTCGGCGAGAGCCTGCCCGGCTGGAAGCTGGGCGCGACCGCGCTGGTGCTGGGCGGCCTGGCGCTCAACACGCTGGCCAGCCGAGCCACGCGCCGGGCCGCCACGAGCGAGCGCTTCACCGAATCCGTCTCCTGAGAGGCCCGCATGATCGAACTCCACCATGCGCCCAGCACCGCGGCGATGGCACCGCACATCCTGCTGACCGAGATCGGCGTGCCCTTCGTGCTGCGGCCGGTCGACACCGCGGCGCAGGCGCACCGCTCGCCGGCCTACCTGGCGCTCAACCCGAACGGCCGCGTGCCGGTGCTGGTCGACGGCGACCTGGTGCTGTACGAGAGCGCCGCGATCTGCCTGCATCTGGTCGACCGCCATCCGCAGGCGGGTCTGGCGCCGCCGCCGGGCAGCGACGAGCGGGCGCACTTCTACAAGTGGCTGGTGTGGCTGACGAACACGCTGCAGGCGACGCTGATGGTGTTCTTCTACCCCGAGCGCTGGCTCACCGACGGCAACGACGCGGGCGCTGCCGAGCTCAAGAGCTGCGCCGAAGGCCGAACCGGTGCGCTGCTCGATCTGCTGGAGGCCGAACTGCAGCGCCACGGCGGGCCATGGCTGCTCGGCGCACGCTACAGCGCGGTCGACGCCTATGCGCTGATGCTGTGCCGCTGGACGCGCCACTTCGCGCATCCGGCCCGCGTGCGGCCGGCGCTGGGGACCTACCTCCAGCGCGTGCTCGACCGACCCGCGGTGCGGCAGGTGTTCGAACGCGAGGGACTGGCGCTGCCCTGGGTCTGAGCGGCGCAGGCGGCGGCTCAGTCGCCGGGCGTGGCGGCGCTCGCGAGCGCCTCGTCCCAGAACGAGGCCTCGATCTTGTGGCCGTCGAGATCGCGCACGAAGCAGCCGTAGTAGGGTGCGCCGTAGTGCGGGCGCGGGCCGGGCGGGCCGTCGCCACGGGCACCCGCCGCCACCGCCGCCGCGTAGAAGGCATCGACCTGAGCGCGGCTCGCCGCCAGGAAGCCGACGTGGCTGCCGTTGCCCACCGAGGCCGGCGCGCCGTCGATCGGTGTCTGCAGCCAGAACTCGGGGTAGACCTTGCTGTACGCCGCGGCGCCGGAGTGCTCCATCAGGCGTCGCACGCCGAGCGTGGCGAGCACCGCGTCGTAGAAGTCGCGCGCCGACTCGAAGCGGTTGCTGCCGATCGAGACATGGGAGATCGCACTCGGGTTGTCGTCGCTCATCGCTGCCTCCTTCGGTGCCCGACCGCCTGCATTCAGCCGCCCAGCACTGCGGCCATCGCCTCGGCGACCGTCTGCACGTTGCCGGTGTTGAGCCCGGCCACGCACATGCGGCCGGAGCGCACCAGGTAGACGGCATGCCGCTCGCGCAGCAGGTCGACCTGGGCCGCGCTCAGGCCGGTGTAGCTGAACATGCCGCGCTGGCTGAGGAAGTAGCCGAAGTCCCGACCCGGCAGGCGGGCGGTGAGGGCAGCGTGCAGCGCGCGGCGCATCGCCAGGATGCGGTCGCGCATCGCGGCGAGCTCGCCTTCCCACTGGGCCCGCAGCGCCGGCTCGCCGAGCACCAGCGCGGCCAGCTGGCCGCCGTGGATCGGCGGGCTGGAATAGTTGCGGCGTACCGTGGCGCGGAGCTGCCCGAGCACGTTGTCGGCCTGCGCGGCATCGGGGCAGACGACGCTCAATGCGCCGACCCGCTCCCCATACAGGCTCATGCTCTTGCTGAAGGAGTTGGCGACGAAGAAGCTCAGGCCGGCCGAAGCCAGCGCGCGCACCGCGTGGGCATCGGCCTCGATGCCGTCGCCGAAGCCCTGGTAGGCCAGGTCCAGATAAGGCAGCAGCTGCCGCTCGCGCAGCACCGGGATCAACGCCTCCCATTGCGCGGCGCTCAGGTCGACGCCGGTCGGGTTGTGGCAGCAGGCATGCAACAGCACGATGCTCCGGGGCGGCAGCCCGCGCAGCGCGGCGAGCATGGCGTCGAACTTCAGCCCCCCCGTCGCCGGGTCGTAGTAGGGTAGGTGTTCACCGTCAGGCCTGCGCCCTCGAACATCGCGCGGTGGTTGTCCCAGGTCGGATCGCTGACCCAGACCGCGCTGCCGGGGAAGTAGCGCACGAGGAAGTCGGCGCCGACCTTGAGCCCGCCGCTGGAGCCGACCGACTGGATCGTCGCGATGCGCCGGCCGGTCACCGCCTCGTGGCCGGCGCCAAACAGCAGGGCCTGCACGGCGTTGCGCAGATTGGCAGCGCCCTCGATCGGCAGGTAGGACTTGGTGCCGCCGCGCGCCAGCAGTTCGGCCTCGGCGCGCTGCACCGAACCCAGCACCGGGATGCGGCCGGCATCGTCGAAGTAGATGCCGATGCTGAGGTTGACCTTGCCCGCGCGCGGATCCTTCTGGAAGTCTTCGTTGAGGCTCAGGATCGGGTCGCCGGGATAGGCTTCGACGTGCTGGAACATGGCGGCGGGGGGTGAAGACGGAGGAGGCCGGATTATCGAGGCAGCCCTGGCGGATCGGAACAAACCCTGAGGCCGCAGCATCCCCTCGCTTCACCGCGGAGCACCCGCGCAGCACAGCTCGCGCCGTGGCCGCGACGTCACACTGACGGAATCCGTCGCCCGACCGGCGGAATGGCCGCACCGGGGCCGCAGGTTCGTGCATTTCTGGGCAAGGGCCGCGCCTTTCCGGCCCGCGCGGCGCCGACGGCCGATCGTGGCCCTGCACTTGCAATGGCAGCCGGCACAACACGCCGCCCGCCCGGGTCTCGTCATCGAAGGCCCGGGACGACGCGCCACGAGGAGACATGCTCATGATCGGAGTCGACAAGTCGCTGCTGCGCCACCTGTTGCTGGTCGACGGGCCGTGGGAGATCGGCGACTATCAACTGGACCTTCGCAAGCGCCGTTGCGACGTGTGGATCGGTCCGCAGGTGGAGCGCGGCTGGTTCGGCCGCCCGAAGAAGGGCGTGCCGGTGCGCATGCAGCAGCACATGTGGCAGCACCTGTCGCTCGGGACAGTGCGCTTCTTCCTGCACGTGTCGATCCCGTCGACCTCGGAGGTCGACAAGCTGCCGTGGATGGGCGACCCGGGCATGCCCTTCACCACGGCGCTGGCGCAGCAGGTGTTCGCCTTCTTCAACGAGGGCGTGTCGCTGCAGGCGATCTGCAGTCTGATGAAGTTGTCGCTGAATGACGTCTGGCGCTATCGCTTCGCGCTCGACAACGGCCGTGCCCAGGTGCAGGCCGCGGCGAACCTGCGCCACCGACGCGCACCGACACCGCGAACGCCGCGACGCCACCGGCCGCGGTGGCTGCCACGCTGCCGAACGCCATGCCCGACGCCACCGGCGACGTGCCCGACGTCACCGACCCGATCTGGCTGCGGCTCGCCAACGGCGACCTGCAGCTCGACATCCGCGTGCTGAGCCTGAAGCTGATGCTCACGCGGGTGCGCTCGCAGCTCGACCTCATCTCCGACGACGAGGTCCGCCTGCTGAAGCTGCGCGACCTGCACCGCTATTTCGTGAAGAACGAGCGGGTGCTGTCGCACGAGCTGGCGCAACTGAAACTAGGATGAGGCCATGACCGCACGACCCTCATCGTCGCTGCGCCCCGCCACCGGCGCGCTGATGTCCGTCGAGGAAGCCGGCGTGCTGCTGCGCAGCCACGGCCGCTACATGGTCGCCGGCGAGGAGGCACTGCTGCGCCGGCTGCCGCGTGGCCGCTGGATCGGCGGCAGCATCCCCTACTTCATGGGCCAGGACGGCGGGCGCACCACACGTGACCAGGTGTTCGTCGCGGCGCTGCCCGGCGCTGCCCTCGAGTCGACGCTGCGCTGGTACGACGCGAAGAGCCTGCCGAACGTGTGCGTCGACGGCCCGGCCAATGGCTACTCGCTGATCATCATTCCGGCCTTCTCGGCCGTGCACTCGCAGTTCGCGCGCGAGGCGCCGCAGTACGAGGACATGTACCTGAAGCCGCTGCTCGGGTGGATCGCCGGCATCCACCTCGACGATCTCGGCAAGGCGACACCGGTCGTCGTGAACGGCGAGACCGGCGAGTTCGACGGCGAGCGTGCGCTGGTGATGCACCTGCCGTTGCCCGAGGATCAGCTGGCACGGCTGGACATCGTCAACCTGTTCGAGCAGGGCGACGGTGATCGCATCCGCTTCACCGAAGCCGGGTTCCACGCGCACGACTGCCTGGTCAACGGCAAGCCGGTCAACTTTGCCGATTACCTGCAGCGCAACGCGGTCGACACGCGCTGGCCCCTGGTGGCCGACTACTCCGGCGCGATGGTCAACGTGTCGTTCAAGGGCATCGACGAGGCCGACCACCGCGTCGACTTCTACGCTCCGGTGTTCGACGACATCGAGTACCGTTTCGCGCGTCCGATGGACAACTACGAACAGGCGCTGGTCGGTGCGCTGCCCGCCGACAGTGGGCAGGTCGGCTGGAGCTGCAACTGCATCCTGAACTACCTGTATTCCGAACTCGAAGGCAAGCGCACCGGGCCCATCACCGGGCCGATGACCTTCGGCGAAGTGGCCTACCAGCTGCTGAACCAGACCATGGTCGTGCTGTCGATCGACCGCGGCTGAGCGCGCGCGACCTCAGGCGGCGAGCGCGGCCTCGATGTCGCGCGTCAGGCTCTCGGGCTTGTCGGTCGGCGCATAGCGCCCGAGGACGCGGCCGTCGCGCCCGACGAGGAACTTGGTGAAGTTCCACTTGATCGCCCGCGTCCCGAGCAGGCCCTTGACCTCGCCGGTGAGCCACCGGTAGAGCGGATGGGCACCGGCGCCGTTGACCTCGACCTTGGCCATCATCGGGAAGCTGACGCCGTAGTTCAGCTGGCAGAAGCTGGCAATCTCGTCGTTGCTGCCGGGATCCTGCCCGCCGAACTCGTTGCTCGGAAAGCCGAGGACCGCCAGCCCACGCTCGCCGTAGGCCTGCCACAGCGACTGGAGACCGGCGAACTGCGGCGTGAAGCCGCAGGCGCTGGCGGTGTTGACGATCAGCAGCACCTTGCCGCGGTAGTCGGCCAGCGAGACGGTCCGGCCGTCGATGGACCGGGCCTCGAAATCGTAGATCGTGGTGGTGATCATGCAGGACTCCCGGTAGGCCGCGCGGTGGTGATTGCGCCAATGCTAGGCCCGGCCGGTGCGCGCCGACATCCGGCACTTCGCTCGGCGTGGGATTGACGCGCCCGCCAGCGCAGCGGAGCATGCGATCCATGCGCGAACCGCTCCGCCTCCCATGCCCCAGCCCGTCGTGACCCCGAGGCACCGCGTGGCACTGGTGGGATTCAGTGCCTTCGAGCAGCAGGCGCTCGAGAGCTATTTCCGGCTGGCAGCGGGCCAGACGCCCGCCTTCGAGCCGGCCGCCTCGCTGGCCGACAGCGACTTCTGCGTGGTCGATGGCGATCGGCCGGCCGCCGTCGAGGAGGTGCGCGCCGCCGCCCGCATGGCCGCAGCCGTGTTCATCGGCCAGCAGGTGCCGGACGGCGCGGTGATGCACCTGCACCGCCCGATCGACGCACGACAGGTGGCGCGCGCGCTCGAGACCCTGATGCTGGCGCGCCAGGCGGTGGCCGACCCCTATGCGCCGAAGACCGCCGCCGCGCGTCCGGCCCGGCGGCCGCGCGCCGCGGACGAGACGCACTTCGACATCGATGTGCTGGTGGTCGACGACATCGACATCGCGCGCCGGCTCCTGCAGGTGCAGCTGCAGAAGCTGGGCTGCCGCGTCACGACGGCGGTGAGCGGCGCCGACGCGCTCGAGCGCCTCCAGACATCGCACTTTCGCATCGTCTTCAGCGACGTGGAGATGAAGGACATGGACGGCCTGGCGCTGTGCCAGCAGATCAAGCAGCGCCGCAAGGGCGCGCCGACGGTGGTGCTGGTCAGCGCCCAGTCGACGCCCAGCGACCGCGTGCGCGCGACGATCGCCGGCGCCGACGGCTTCCTCGGCAAGCCGATCGACGCGGCCGAGCTGGTGACGGTGCTGCGCACCTGCAGCAACCGGCGGCGGCGCGCCCGCTAGACCGTCGGGCTAGCGCCCGCGCAGCTGCCGCATCAGCGCCACGCCGGTGCCGCGGTTCACGAAGTGCGTGGTGGCCACGCGCTCCAGGTCCACCTCGCCGGCCCGGTACAGCCCGGCCCGGACCATCTTGTCGTGGAAGTCACGGATGCGCTCCGGCTTCATCGCGCCGATGCCCAGCGTCTGCGCATCGCCCGAGTCGACGATGCCCAGTTCCTTCATCAGCCCCACCGAGCGGGCAATGGTCTCGGCCCGCATGTCCGGGTTGTCGCGCAGGATCAGCGCGTCGCCCGGGCGGCGGTCGCCGTACAGGTAGGTGACCCAGCCGACGATCGACGCATCGACGAAGCGCCGCACCAGCTCGGGCTTGCGCGCCACCGTCTCGGCCGTGGTCTCGATCAGCGTCGAATAGGTCGAGAAGCCGTGGTCGGCCAGCAGGAAGGTGAGCGGCTTGAAGCCGCCCTGCTGCTCGATCGAGACCGGCTCCTCGACCGCATAGCCCTGCTGGATGCTCTTCGGGTTGGCGAGGAAGGGGCCGACGTTGTAGGCATAGGGGCGCAGCTGCTCGTCGCGAAAGCCGTGTTCGCTCTTGAGCCAGGCCCACCAGGTGAATTGCGCGTCCTTCGCGATCCAGGCCACCGGCGCCTTCTTCAGGTCTTCGAAGCCGCGCACCCCTTGGCCGGGATGGGCGAACAGCGCCTGCGGGTCCTTCTGGAACATCGCGGCCACCACGACGGTGGGCACGCCGTTCTTCACGTTGTCGAAGCTGTGCAGCAGGTTGCCGGTCATCAGGAAGTCGATCCGGCCGGCCGGCAGCAACGGCCGGTTGTTGACCTGCGGTCCGCCCGGGCGGATCTGCACGTCGAGACCGTACTTCGCATAGGTGCCGTCGGCCAGCGCCTGGTAGAAGCCGCCGTGCGCGGCCTGCGCCTTCCAGTTGGTGGCGAACACCACCTTGTCGGCGGCCCGCACGGGCGCGGCCGCCGCGCACAGCGCCGCCAGCAACAGGGAGCGGCGTTTCATCGGGACGGACATGTGGCGGCGGCAAGGAGTCGCGGGGACCGCCATCGTGCCAGTACCGGGCGCCTCGTGCCGGCGCGCGCAGCGTCCTGCCGCTGCGCGGTGAAGACGGGAGTGGGGAGGGATCAGCGGTTCAGGCGTTGCCGAGCCGGGCGACGCTGGCCGCCACGGCTTCGTGCAGCAGCGCGGCGTCGAGTCCGGCCAGCGGCCCGAGCGTCGCGCTTGCGCGGGCGAGCATGTCCTCGCCCTGGCCTTCGAGCGCCGCGTCGACGGCCGCCCCGAGAGCGAGCAGGCGCTGCACCGACAGCGGTTCGGTCAGCCACGGTGCCGCGAAATCGTCGCCCTCCGGCGCAACCAGGGTGCGCAACGCCATCGGGCGCAGCCGCACGCTGGCGGCCACGTCACCGGCCAGGCCCCAGGCCTGGCAGAGCGCGCCGCCCAGGGCGGCATGGTTCAGGCCATAGGTCACCGCCTCGGCCTCGAGCTGCACCAGCGGGTTCGGGGTGGTCGCCACCAGCGCCTCGTAGCCGGGTGCGTCATGGCCCACCAGGGCCGCCTGACCGCTTTCGGCGAACAGGCCCGCTGTGTGAGCGAGCCAGGGATCGATGTCGAGCGTGGGGGCCGCACGGCCCATCGCCAGCCCGCGGCGGCCGGCGCGCGCCCACAGCGCAGTCAGCAGAGGGCTGGGCGGGAAGGCGCCGCGCAGGCCGATCTCGAAGGTCAGCCCCGCGACTTCCCGGGTGCCGAGGTAGCGGACCGCCTCGGGCACCGACTCGACCCGCCGCAGCAGGCCGAACAGCGCCGAATTGACGGTGCGGACGACGGCCGAGGCGAGCGCCATGTCGGTCTCGATCAGTCCGCCGATGGACTGCAGGTTCGCATCCTCGTCGTGCATCAGCAGCGACAGCTGCACCAGGGTCTGCGGGCAGGCCGGCAGGTCGATGTCAAGGGCGCGCAGGGCGTTGTCGATGGCCATGGGCGCGATCCTAGGCGCAAGCACGAATCCAGTAAGCCTGCAGCAGCGCGCCTTTTGCAGTGCTTCTAGAGTGCTTGCAACTTGTTCCGTGAAGGATTTGCGCATGACCAGCCTGTTCGATCCGATCCGCCTCGGCGACATCGAGCTCCGCAACCGCATCGCGATGGCGCCGCTGACGCGCAACCGCGCCGTCGCCGGGCGCGTGCCGTCGCCGCTGGCCGTCGAGTACTACCGCCAGCGCGCCGATGCCGGCCTGATCGTCACCGAGGCCACCCAGATCTCGCCGCTGGGCCAGGGGTATCTCGACACACCGGGGATCTACAGCCGCGAGCAGGTCGAGGGCTGGAAGGCCGTGACCCGTGCGGTGCACGAGCGCGGCGGCAAGATCGTGGTGCAGCTCTGGCACGTCGGACGGATCTCGCACGTCTCGCTGCTGCCCGAGGGCGAGGTGCCGGTCGCGCCGTCGGCGATCACCGCGAAGAGCAAGACCTTCACCCGCAACGGTTTCGAGGACGTGTCGGCACCACGCGCGCTGGCGCTCGCCGAGTTGCCCGGCATCGTCGAGCAGTACCGCGTGGCGGCGCGCAATGCCATCGAGGCCGGCTTCGACGGCGTCGAGGTGCATGGCGCCAACGGCTATCTGCTCGAGCAGTTCCTGCGCGACAGCACCAACCACCGAACCGACGCCTACGGCGGCTCGATCGAGAACCGTGCGCGCCTGCTGCTCGAGGTGATGCGCGCCGTGACGGCCGAGATCGGCGCCGGCCGCACCGGGTTGCGCCTGTCGCCGGTGACGCCCGCCAACGACGCCGCACTCGACTCGGATCCGCAGGCCTTGTTCAACCACGTGGCCGAGCAACTGGCGCCGCTGAAGCTGGCCTTCCTGCACGTGATCGAGGGCGCGACCGGCGGCCCGCGCGACGTCGCGCCGTTCGACTATGCGGCCTTGCGCGCCCGGGTGAAGGCGCCGTGGATCGTGAACAACGGCTACGACCGCGACATGGCGATCGAGGCGGTGGCGGATGGCCGGGCGGATGTCGTGGCCTTCGGCCGGCCCTTCATCAGCAACCCCGACCTCGTGCAGCGACTGCGCGTGGGCGCACCGTTCGCGGCGCTCGACCGCGACACGCTGTACGGCGGCGGCGCCAAGGGCTACACCGACTATCCGGCGCTCCAGGCCCCGTGAGGCGGCCCGCCGGGGCGGCGACGGGCCGCTGCTCCGGCGGCCGACGGCGATCGTCGCGTCGGGTCCCCTCGCGGAGGGGTCGACCGCGTTGGGGTATTCCACGTGTCGGGCGTGACTTACGATCCGTGCACCTTGTCCACGTCGCAGCTCGCCCGACGCCGCCATGCCTGAACTGGGTGCACTCATCCGACAGCTGCAATCGCAATTCGTGCGCAGTGCCGAGCCGCACCGCGTGTTCGATGCCTTGCTGCCCGAACTGCTGCGGCTCGGCGAGAGCGAGTACGGTTTCATCGCCGAGGTCTGGCGCCAGCCCGACGGCACGCCCTACCTGAAGATCTTCACGCTGAGCAACATCGCGTGGGACGCCGCCTCGCGCGAGCAGGTCGAGCGCCAGCGCGTCGCCGGCATGGAGTTCCACAACCTGAAGACGCTGTTCGGCGCAGCCCTGGTGACCGGCGAGACCGTGATCGCCAACGACGCCCCGAACGATCCGCGCCGCGGCGGCGGCCTGCCGCAAGGCCACCAGGCGCTGAACACCTTCCTCGGCGTGCCGCTGCACTACGGCAGCGAGCTGGTCGGGATGATCGGCCTCGCGAACCGGCGGCCAGGCTACGACCGCGCCCTGCTGGACGCGCTCGACCCGCTGTTCCAGAGCATGGCCGGCATCATCGCGTCGGTGCAGCTCGACCGCCAGCGGCGGGCCGCCGAGTCCGCATTGCGCGCCAGCGAAGAACGCTGGCGCCACAGCTTCGAGATGGCCGGCGCCGGCATCGCCCAGACCGGTGCCGACGGGCGGCTGCTCGAGGTCAATGCGCGCTTCTGCGAGATCGTGGGCCGCTCGCGCGACGAGCTGCTCGCGGGCAGTTTCCGCGAGCTGACGCATCCCGACGACCTTGCCGACGACGAGGATCTGCTGCGCCGCCTGGTGGCCGGGCAGGTGCTGCGAGAGAACCGCGAGAAGCGCTATCTGCGGCCCGACGGCACGACGCTGTGGGTGCAGCTCACCGTCACGGCGGTGTTCGACGCCCTGGGTCGCTTCCAGCACACCGTCACGGTGGCGCTCGACATCGACCAGCGCCGCCGTGCCGAAGCGGCGCTGCAAGAGCGCGAGGCACTGTTCACGAAGCTGGCCGATCGGGTGCCGGGCGTGCTGCTGCAGTTCAATGTCGACGCGCAAGGCGTCGCGCGCGTGCCCTACGCGAGCCGCGGCCTGCGCGAGCTGTTCGAACTCGACCCGGACGGCGCCGTGCGTGACGATGCGCGCCTGATGATCGAACGCGTGGCCAAGGGCCAACGCAAGCGGGTGTGGGAGACGCTGGAGCGCGCCGGCCAGCGGCTCGAACCCTGGGCGATCGAGTTCGAGGTCGATCTGCCGTCACGCGGACGGCGCGCGGTCGAGGCCCAGGGATCACCCGAGCGGCTGCCCGATGGCAGCACGACCTGGCACGGCTACATCCGCGACATCACCGACCGCAAGCAGGCCGACGCCGCGCTGATGAACGCCCAGGCGGCGGCGCGCGCGAACGAGGCCAAGACCGAGTTCCTGTCGCGCATGAGCCACGAGCTGCGCACGCCGCTCAATGCGGTGCTCGGCTTCACGCAGTTGCTGCTGGGCGATCCTTCGGCGCCGCTGCAGGACGGCCAGCGGGCGCGCCTCGGCCACATCGAGCGCGCCGGCCAGCATCTGCTGGCGATGATCGGCGACGTGCTCGACCTGTCGCGCATCGAGACCGGCAGCCTGCCACTGCAGCCTCAGCCGGTAGGATTGAGCGCGCTGGTCAGCGAGTCCTTCGCGCTGGTGCTGCCGACGGCGCACGCCAGCGGCGTGACGCTGATCCGGCGCGGCCCCGGCGACCTGCACGTGACCGCCGACCCGATGCGGCTGCGCCAGGTGCTGGTCAACCTGCTGAGCAACGCGGTCAAGTACAACCGCTCGGGCGGCCAGGTCGTGGTGGAGACCGAGGGCCTCGACGAGCACACCGTGCGCATCGCCGTGACCGATACCGGCATGGGGATGACGCCGGCACAGCAACTGCACCTGTTCGAGCCCTTCAACCGGCTCGGCGCGGAGCGCAGCAGCATCGAAGGCACCGGGCTGGGTCTGGCGATCACGCTGCGGCTGGTGGAGTTGATGGACGGCCGCATCAGCGTGCACAGCCAGCCCGGCAGCGGTTCGACCTTCCATGTCGAGCTGCGCCGTGCGCCCGCTCCACCCGGCACCCCGGCGGCCACGGGCCAGACAGTGCCGGATCCGTCCATGCCTGCGGCCTCCGACAGCGCACCGCACAGCGTGCTGTACGCCGAGGACAACCGGCTCAACATCGAACTGGTGCAGCAGCTCCTGCTGTTGCGCAGCGGTTGCGAGTTGCGCGTCGCGTACACCGGCCGCGAGGCGATCGAGAGTGCGCGCCGCACGCCCCCCGACCTGCTGCTGATCGACATGCACCTGGGCGACATGACCGGACTCGAGGTCCTGGATGCCCTGCGCGACGACGCAGCGCTGGCCCAGGTGCCCCGCATCGCACTGTCGGCCGACGCGCAACCGCAGGTCGTGCGCGCCGCGCGTGAACGCGGCTTCGATGAGTACCTCACCAAACCGGTCGACGTGGCCGAGCTGCTGCGCTGCCTCGATCGCCATCTGTCGATCCGGCGGGCTGCGCGCTGACCACGCCAGCCGCGGCAGCGATGTGCTGCAGCGTCTGCTTCGGGGGAATGAAAAAGAAAGGGGGCGGGACGTGGTGGTCAGGGCTCGCTCTCATCCACCCCGACCCGCCCGCCCCCTCTTGGACGTCAACCGGTCCGCAACCTTTGACGTGCCGGCGCCGCGGGCACCACACCCCAGGGCAGCGTGAGCTGACCGGGCGCGTTGCGGGCAGGCAGCACCGGCCCCCGGCCGGATCGCTCGGCACTGATGCCCTTGTCACGTGATCCGCTGAAGGCAGCGGTCGCGGCAAGCTTGAAGCGCGGAGCGATCATGGTGGGGGCGTGATGATGTGTTGGCTGTGAATGATGTCGGCTCAGCGAGCGCTGCGCCACTCGCTGGGTGCGCAATCGCCGCCGGCCAGCACCGCATGCAGCGGCCGGGCGCCGCTGCCGGGACCGCCG
>NZ_AZND01000030.1:0-26077 GCF_000576205.1 Methylibium sp. T29
CTGCGGGGCTTGGCGGCTCGCAGCCGGGGCGCTGGGGCGCTCGGCGCTGGTGGTGCCGCCTTCGGCACCGGGTCGCCGTTGCGGCGGGCTTCGCTCTCGGCGCGGCTGTCGAGATAGTCGATCTCCTCGGCCGTGAACGCCATGCCGTAGACGGTCTCGCCGTCCTTCTCGTAGTTGTTGTTGCGCAGCCGGCCGACGATGTTGACGTGCGAGCCCTTGCCCAGGTACTCGGCCGCGTTCTCGGCCTGCTTGCCCCACAGCGTCCACTGGATCGCGGTGGATTCCTCCTCGCGGGCTTCACCCGAACCGCGCCGCGTGTTGCTGATCGCGGTCAGCACGGCCTTGGCGATCTTGCCTTCGCGGCCGTTGACGAATTCGAGCTTGACGGCCCCGGCCAGGTGCGCGTGACGCTGGATGACAGAAACGTTCGCCATGACGATCTCCGATCGAGAGCAACCAGCCGGGTCCCGGTCCGGGTTCCCTGAAAACTGATCCTCTCGCTCGGACTTCCTCGCTCCCGCCCACGGGCGGGCGGGGGGTGGGGCATGGCCCCTTTCCTCACGGGAAGGGGTTGGGGATGGGGTGGGGTTGTTCGCAGCCGAAGCAGTGAGCCGGTTTCCCGGCCCACCGCTTGAAGATCCCCCCACAAGTCCCCCTCACTGGTTGACGGGGGCGCGTGGGGGGAGGCGCGGTGGGACGACTGGCGCACGGGCTGCCTCCTCCCCCAGGGCGGCGCAGCGTCGCGGCCGCCGTGCCAGCCCCGCCTGGCACAGCGTCTGCAGCGCAGCCGACCCCACGATCACGAGCAGCGGCGGCTCTGCGGCCGACGTGCCACCGAGCGCAGCGAATGGCGCGGCGGTCGAGCCGCTGCGAGCATCTGTCTGCCTTGCGGCATTCAGCGGCCCGGCTCCGGGCATGGCGGGTGACCGGGGTGGCGATCTGGCCGGCGCCGCACCGAGCGCAGCGACCTGCAAGCCGGTCAGTTCGCCAAGCGGGCCTCGTTCACGCGCAGCGTGAAGGGAACAGGGCCCGCGATCCCCGGGCACGGGAAAGGGCCGCCGCGTGTCTCAGCCGGCTCTGCCGGCCTGACCGCGTTGCGTCAGGGATGGAAGCCCGTCAGGGGCGAGACGCCGGTACCCCGGCGGCTCGACGCGCAGCGCGACAGCCCGGCCCCGCACAGCGGGGAGACGCCCAGGCCCACCAGGACCTGCATGCACCCGCTGCTGCACATCGGCCGCGCTCGAATCGATCAATCTCAACGTGGCGGGCCAACGACACCTCGCCCGGAGGCATTGCCATGCATCCAACGGGACCGGGAGACCACTACCTCGAACTCGAGCGACAACGACGCCGATGGCACAGGCCGCGCAGTGCGGATCACCGCCTCAGGTCGCCAACGAGACGCTCAGCGCGAACAGCACGACGAAGATCCATCCGCCTGAATCGGCGGGCACTTGTGGGTGCCAAAGGAGCAGAACACACAGCAGTCGCCCGCCTTCGGACGCAACACCACTTTGCAGCGCTCGCACTCGTAGAACCACTGGCAGGCGTCGGTCGGCATCGTTTCCTCCTTCGCATGGCCGCACTGCGGACAGGTCACGACAGACTGAAGAACGATCGCGCCCACCTCACTGACCCTGGTTCACGGACGAAGGGAACCCCGCGTCGGCCGTGGCCCGCGCGAGTGCCTCTGGCGAGGTCTTCGCGGGATCGAACGCCACGATCGCCCGCTTGCTCTTGAAGTCGACCTTGGCGTTCTCGACGCCCGGCACCTTCTCCAGGGCCTTGCGGACGGTGATCGGGCACACCGCGCAGTCCATCTTGGTCACGTCCAGCGTGACGGTGCGGGAGCCCGCAGCCGCGGTTCCGGCAGACGCGAGCAGGCCAGCCATCAGGATTGGGACGAGCTTCATGGGTTCACCTCAGTAGAAGAGCGGCGCATACACGGGAAAGGACATCAGGGCTGCGGCCGCGACCGCGACGACCCAGAAGATGCCGCGCTGCCTGCGGCGCACGGCCGGGGCCGCGCAGGCCTCGCCGGGCTCGCAGTTCTCCGGCGCGCGGTAGAGCCTGACGAAGGCATGGCCGAAGAAGGTCAGCGCGGCTGCAATGAAGTACGGCTGGTAGGCCTCCAGGGCGACCAGCCGCGAACCCCAGGCGCCGCCGATGCCGAGTACCACCAGCAGCAGCGGCCCGGCGCAGCAGGCCGATGCGCCGATAGCGGCGGCAACGCCGCTCAGCATCGAGCCGGATGTGGTCCAGGGTCGTAACACGCAGGTTCCTGTCAACTTGGATCCGCGCTAGTCTAGGTACGTACCTGAGTACGGAGTCAAGCCCATGAGAGAACAGATGTCGATTGGCCAGCTCGCTGCAGCGGCGGGGGTCAACGTCGAGACGGTCCGCTACTACCAGCGTCGCAAGCTGCTGGCTGTCCCCGACCGCCCGGCTGGCGGCATCGGTAGGTATGCGCCACCGGCGCTGACCCGGCTTCGGTTCATCAAGCGCGCCCAGTCGCTGGGGTTCACCCTCGATGACGTGCAGGCGCTGCTGTCGCTCGACGATGGTCGGGGATGCTCGGCAGCGCGCCAGATCGGCGAGGACAAGCTGGCAGACGTGCGGCAACGCCTGCAGGCCCTGCGGGTGCTCGAAGGAGCCTTGCAGGAACTGGTGAGTCGCTGCGCGACCACGAAGCGCAAGGTGAACTGCCCGTTGATCGAAGCCTTGATGCAAACGGAGGATCTGCCGTCCTGACCGAAGGGCAGCGGTGCCGGCAGCACATCCGATCGAACTGAGTCCTGCGGCGGAAGCGCCCTGCTCCGGTGTGTGAACCACGAGGGCACGGAAGCTCTTGACAACTATTGATAGTCGCAAGCAGCATTGCGGCCATGAGTACCAACACCATGAGCTTCGCCCTGCCCGAAGCCATGCGCGACTATGTCGATCAACGCGTGCGCTCCGGCCAGTACGGCAACACCAGCGAGTACCTGCGCGAGCTGATCCGCCGCGACCAGGAAGAGCAGGCGAAGAAGCGCCTGCGCGAGCTGATCGAAGAGGGCCTGAACTCCGGCCCCGGCCAGGAGCTCACCCCCCATCGCGCCGCCCAGCTGAAGAAGCAGGCCCTGGGCAAGCCACGTTGAAGCGCGCCCACCTGCGCCCGCAGGCCGAGGCCGATCTGCTGGAAGCCACGAGGCACTACGCCAACGAAGGCAGTGTCGAGCTGGCCGAGCGCATGTTCGACGCCGCCATCGCCGCCCTCGAACCGATCGAGCGCATGCCCGGCATGGGCTCGCCCCGCCTGGGGCTGCTGTGCGAGATCCCGGGCCTGCGTTCCTGGCGCGTCACCGGCTTTCCCATGCAATGGCTCTACTTCGAGGCCACGGACCACCTGGACGTCGTCCGCCTGCTCGGCGATCGCCAGGACATCGTCGCCATCCTGAGCACCGATGAGTGACGGCGCCTGAAGCGCCCAGCCCTGCAACCCCCGAAACCCTCGCCGTGCCGACGCTGCTGTTCGAATTCGCCAACCCTGTCGCAGTGGCCGCCTGGCGTGCCATCGACGACCGCGTCATGGGCGGCGTCTCCCGCAGCACTCTCCGCCACGACCCGGCAGGACACGCCGTGTTTGAGGGCACCGTCTCCCTGGAGCGCCATGGCGGCTTCGCCTCCGTGCGGTCCAGCCCGGGTGAACGGGGTCTGCCGGGCGCGGCGGCCTGCCTGCTCGAGGTACGCGGCGACAAGAAGCAGTTCAAGCTCAGCCTGCTGACCGACGACGGCTTCGACAGCCTGAACTATCAACCGGCTTTGCTCCAGCAGGCAGCGATTGGCAGACCCTGCGCCTGCCGCTGGCCGACTTCCGCGCCAGCTTCCGTGGACACGAGATTGCCGATGCTCCACCACTCGACCCAGCGCGCATCCGCCAGGTCGGCCTGATGATCGCCGCCCGCCAGGCAGGCCCCTTCGCGCTCGACATCCGGAGGATCGGGCTCGCCTGATCAACGCCACGGAATAGCGAGAACGCAAGGGGCGCGCCCGGCGCCCCACCGCGCTCAGAGCAGTCCAAGCTCGGCAAACGAACGAACCTCGGCGCCCGCCACCACCAAGTGATCGAGCACCCGCACGTCCACCAGCGCCAACGCCGTCTTCAGCGTCTGCGTCAGGAACTCGTCGGCACGGCTCGGTTCGGCCGCACCCGAAGGGTGGTTGTGCGCCAGGATCACCGCCGCAGCGTTGCAGGCCAGCGCCTCCTTGACCACCTCGCGCGGGTAGACCGAGGTCTGCGTCACCGTGCCGCGGAACATCTGCTTCAGCTCGATGATCCGGTGCTGTGCATCGAGGAACAGCACGCAGAACACCTCGTGCTCCAGCGCCCCGATCTCCAGCCGCAGATGGTCCTTCACCGCCTGCGGCGACGACATCGTGGCACCGCGCCGCACGCGGTGGGCCAGCACGCGCCGCGCGTGGCTCAGTACCTCCTCGGCAAGCGCCGGTCGGTACTGGCCGTCGACATCGCGCACCAGCAGCGCATCGGTCGCAACGGCAGCGGAAGGATGAGTCGAAGAGGACGACATGGCGGACTCCGGTGTGTCGGGCGGGATTGCCCGAGACCGGAGCACCACGGCGCAGCGCAGCTGTCAGGGTTCGAAGACGGCCGCAGGCCGCAAGCGCTCGCCCCGCGAGCGCGCAGACCTTGACAGCGAGAACGGCGTGGTAGCGTGGGTCGACACGGCAAGCCCACTCGCCACGACGACTAGCAGTAACCTGTTGCCTCCTCAGCGAATGCTTGTCGGCGGAGTACTCAGAGAGGCTTGCCCTTGATGTAGCGGAACTCCTGGGTCTGCCCCGAGTAGCCCCATGCGTCGGCGTGCACCTCGTGGATGACGACGTAGCTGGCAGGCGCGAGTTCCCCCAGAAGCTCCGTCATGGCCTTGAAGACGGCCTCGACGTAGCGCGCCTTCTCGTTCTTGGTGTTCGTCCCTTCGGTCACCTTGATGTCGAGGTAGAAGGACGACAGGCCGGCCGGCAGCGCGCGGCCGCCGACGTACCAGGCTCCCGGTGCGGTGGCCGTGATCGCCACCGCCGTGAGCTCGGGCTTCTTGCCGAGCAACTCGGCGGTCAGACGGGTCAGCACTTCTGCGGCCTTGGCGGCCACGTCGGCGGACGGTGCCGTCGGCAGGTTCAGGTTCAGGTAGGGCATGGTGAGTGTGATGTCAGCGGTTGAGGGAGGCCGGGACACCTCTGGGCGGCTCGACCGTTGGTGACGGCACAGCCGGCCGTCGCGGGGGACTCGAAAACGTCGTCGTCGATCATTCGGCCGGTCGGTCCAGCAAGAGGCCGCTGCGGATCATTTGCTGCCGGACAGCGTCCATGCCGCCTTCGTACTCCCAGTACATCAGGCGGCCGTGCGAGCCGGTCACCAGGACGTACTGCTCGCTCACAGACTGGATGCGCTCGGTGGCGATGATCTTGTCGGTCCACGCCCCGTCCTCGACCCGCTCGACGACTTCGCGGTTGTCCGGCGTGTAGCCGTGGACCACCAGGCAGGACCGCACTCGCAGCGAGATGAACTTCATGCCGGCCTCCCATGCTGCGAGCGTCGCCGGGTTGCGGCGCGTCCTTTCGCGGCGGCGGCGAGCCTGTGTTCGGTCTGCACGGCGATGACGACGGCACTCATGGCAAGAATCTCGTTGCAGGGCGGTCCGGACGGCCCGCCTGAGACGAACTTTCAAGCTTGTCACTGCCGGAAGGTCAAGGCCTGGGCGACGGCGCACCTGCCGGTTCGGAGCACCCGATGGCGCAGTGGGCTCAGGGCATCGTCATGGCGTGGGCCAGGTGCGTGTAGACCGCGCCGACCCGTCGGAGATGGCGTGACTCCGGATGCGTCAGCAGCCACAGCTCCGTCTCCGACTCGTCGAGCGGCTCCGTCAGACGAACGACGTCCCGACGCCCCGCGGCCAGGAACAGCGGCACGATGCCGACGCCCAGGCCCAGCGCGACCAGTTCCAGCACCGACAGGATGCTGTTGACCCGGTAGCGCGGCGCCACCTTGGGAAAGTGGCGCTTGCGCCAAAGCACCGAAGGGTGCTCCGGCAGGGCATCGTCCGGAGCGATCCAGTCCGCCTTGCCGGCCTCGACATCGGCGAAGCTGCGCACCCTGCCCTTCGCGGCCGCATACAGCGCCACACGGATCGGCCCGATGCGCTTGCCCACGAGGTGCTGTGGCGGCCGCTTCGTGGCCCGGACGGCGATGTCGGCGTCGCGGCGGGTCAGGCTGGCCAGCTCGTTGCCCGTGTGGAGCTCGTAGCTCAGCAGGGGGTGCTGCGCCTGCAGCGACTTCAGCGCCGGTGCGATCAGGCCGTGCAGGATGGTGTCGGTCGTCGTGATGCGCACGCTGCCGGAGATCTGCGCGGGCGCCGACTCGACGCAGGCCCGTGCCGCGTCCAGCGCCGCCTCCAACTGCTCGGCATGCCCCGCCAGCTGGGTGGCCAGCTCGGTGGCGAGATAGCCCGAGCGGGTGCGCTCGAACAAGGGCCGGCCCAGACCGCGCTCGATGCGCTGCAGCGAACGGAACACCGTGGACGCGTCCACCCCGAGCCGCTCGCCCGCCGTCGCGAGCGTTCCACCACGCGCCAGCGCGAGAACGACGTCGAGGTCGCTGGGACTCATCTGGTATTGCGTCGCTGCAATCATCGTTTGCTTCTCCAACTATTCTGCTTGCTTCTTCGCAATCCTACAGTGAAGGTCTTCACCACCCGATCGGAGTTCCGCCATGCAAACCCTTCCTTCCTCCACCCAGCTCGGCATCACGGTCCTGCGCGTCAGCCTGGGCCTGATGTGGATCGCCCACGCGCTGCTCAAGCTGCTCGTCTTCACCCTGCCGGGCACGGCGCAGTACTTCGCGAGCATCGGCTTCGCCGGCGTGCTGGCCTACCCTGTGTTCGCCGCCGAACTGCTGGGCGGCATCGCCCTGCTGCTGGGCCTCTATGCGCGGCAGGCGGCTCTGGCGCTGGTGCCGGTGATGGCTGTGGCCGCTGGGTGCACCTGCCCAACGGATGGGTCCACACCAGCAGCGGCGGCGGCTGGGAGTACCCGGTGTTCCTGATTGCCGCGTCCATCGCGCTGTGGCTGCTGGGGGACGGTGCCGCCGCGATCAAGCGAAGCCCGCTGTTGGTGCCCCGCTTCCGTTCCGCATGACCCTGTCTCGTCCATTGCATCCACGCACATCACAACCCAACCTGGAGAACGATCCATGAAGCTCTACTACGCACCCGGCGCCTGCTCGCTGGCCGTCCACATCGCCTTGCGCGAGGTCGGCGCCCCGTTCGACGGCGTCGCCGTCGACCTCGCCCGGCACGTCACTGCAGACGGCACCAACTACTTCGACATCTCCCCGCGCGGCTACGTGCCCCTGCTGGAGTTCGACGACGGCTCGCGCCACACCGAGGTGGCGTCGCTGCTGCAGTACGTCGCGGACCTCGATCCCGCGCAGGCGTTGATCGGCGCGGCAGGCTCAGCCCGTCGTCTGATGGTTGTCGAGTGGCTGACCTTCGTCAGCACCGAACTGCACAAGGTCTTCAGCCCCTGGCTGTGGCACAAGGAGACCGCCGATTCGACCCGCCGTGCGGTCAAGGACAAGCTCGCCGAGCGTTTTGCCGAACTCGACCGCTTGTTGTCGCAGCAGGCGTTCCTCGCAGGTGAGTTCAGCGTCGCCGATGCCTACGCCTTCACCATCGTCAACTGGGCCAATTTCCTGGCCATGCCGCTGACGGCGTACCCGAACCTTCGGGCCTATCTCGACCGGGTCTCGCAACGGCCGCAGGTGCAGGCCGCGCTGGCGGCCGAAGGACTGACCAAGTGAGCGGGCCGTCACGAAACGCAAGCCTGGTGCTGGTGTCGCACGCCCTCTGCCCCTATGTGCAGCGGGCGGCCATCGTGCTGGCCGAGAAGGGCCTGCCCTTCGAGCGACGCGACATCGACCTGGCGAACAAGCCGGGCTGGTTCCTCGCGGTCTCGCCGCTGGGCAAGACGCCGGTGCTGCTGGTGGACGGTGCGCCGATCTTCGAGTCCGCCGTCATCTGCGAGTACCTCGAGGACACCGCGCTGCCCCGCCTGCACCCGCAGGACGCGGTGCAGCGTGCGCAGCACCGCGCGTGGATGGAGTTCGGCTCGGCGCTGCTGAACGCGATCGGCGCCTTCTACAACGCCCCGGACGAGGCCGCGCTGAAGGCGCGTGCCACCGACATCCAGGCGCGCTTCACGCAGCTCGAAGCCGAGCTCGGCGACGGGCCCTACTTCGCGGGCCCTGCCTTCGGCATGGTCGACGCGGCCTTCGCGCCGGCGTTCCGCTACTTCGACACCTTCGACCGGATCAGCGACTTCGGCTTCTCGACCGGAGTCCCGAAAGTGCAGCGCTGGCGCGAGGCGCTGGCCGTGCGGCCTTCGGTGGTCGAGGCGGTGTCGCCGACCTATGGCGAGCGGCTGCAAGGCTTCCTGCTTGCCCGCGGGTCTGCGCTGTCGCGCCGCATCGACGCCGCGATCGCGGCGGCGGCGGTCGCCTGATCAGACTGGCAGAGGCGAGAGGGCCTCGGCCGGCCGGCCGACAACCTCCCCGTGCGGCCGCGTTGACCGCGCCCGTACCGGGGCCAGCGTGGCCTGCGCGACCGCGAGGGGCTCGCTGCCTCGCGACGGGTCTTCCAGCACCGCGTGCACGAAGACCACGCTGCGCGCCGCCTTCGTGGCGCTGGCGCGGAAGATCAGCGACGGCGAGGCCATGGCGCGGCGCAGGTACTGGACCTGCAGCGTGAGGGTCGCGACCACCTCGGTGTCGACGTGACCCAGTGCAGCGAGAACGCAGGCCGCATCGAAGCCGGAGGCGATCATTCCACCGTTCAGCGCAGCGGTACCGGCACCGCCGAGGTGGCCGGGCGTGAGGCGCTCGAAGCGCACCACGGCCATGCCGTCGCCCTCGAACCGACCTGCCAGGCCGAGCCAGACGATTTCCGGCCGGCCGTGAAAGGCGGCCAGGCGCAGCGCCAGCGGCTCGGGCTCGATGGCGAAGGGCAACGCGAACGGCAGCGCGCTCATTGCCGCAGCATCCCGCTTTGGGCAACGACGAGGCGGATGCCTTGAAGCATCGCATCGGGCGCCCGGTATTCCGGGGCACCGCGCAACAGTGCCGCGGCATCGCCCAGCGCCGTGAGCTCCTGGAGCGCCTGGCTCGCTGCGTCGAGCTCTGAGGGGTCGACCGTCAGGCCTGGCACGGTGCGACCCCGGGCCGCGGCGGCGCGCTTGCCGGGGGTTTGCCGCACGCAGCGGCACGGCGCGTCCGCTCTCACGAGGCCGCAGCGCTCTGCCATGAAGCCGTGCACGGCCTGGCGTGCACGGGCCAGCCGCTGCCGGTGAGCGGCCGGCGTGATGCCCTGCACCTCGGCCGCGGCCGGGGACTCCAGGCCGAAGATCTCGTCCAGCACGTAGGCGAGCCGGCCCGGCGCGTCCAGGCAGGTCAGCATGGCCTGGGTGCAAGACAGCGCCGTGCGCCGAGCCTCGAGCTTGTCCTCGGGCGTCAGAGCCCGCTCGCCGAAGCCGATGCGCTCGGCGTACTCCAGTCCGCGGTCCAGCTGCTCGCCCAGCTCTTCGAAGCTGAGTTCGTGCCGGTGCGGCGAGCGGCTGCGCGCATTGATCAGATGGTTGCCGGCGATGCTGTAGACCCAGGTCCCGAAGGCGCTCTCGCCGCGCCAGCCACCGAGGTGCGTCGTGACCTTGAGCAGGATCTCCTGCGTAGCGTCCTGTGCGTCGTCGCGGCGCCCGAGCATTCGCACCGCGAGGTTGTAGACGGGCGTCTGGATCTGGCGCAGCACCGCTTCCAGTGCCAGCAGTTCCCCGCCCTGGGCGCGCAGGACGAGAGCCGCCTCGACTTCGATCTTCATCGCCCGCCCCCGTCACCGGCCCTGGGGCAGGTGCACGAACTCCACGCCGGTGTCGATGTCGACCTTGCGGTAGACCCGGTCGTTCAGTTCGACCACCACCCAGCGTGAAGCGCCCTCCGGACCGTCGACCTGGATCTGGGTCTGCTGCGGGTTGAGGAACTGCCATCGCCCGGCGACGACGCTGCCGTCGCGCAAGGTGCGCGAGCCGCTGCCGTCGGCGTGGTACCGAACCTGGACGACCGGTGACTTGTCGCTGATGTCCCGGCCGTTGGCGAGGATCTTCACGTCGAAGGGCTGCGCGGTGATGAGAGCAGTGCGGTCCATGGTGTCTCCTTGGGATGGAACGAAACAGGACTGCGGATGCGGCCCTATCTCCTTAGACACACCGGGTTCGGCAGCTGTGACATGAAGCGAGCAGTCGCAGCTTCAGGACTCGCGCTCGACCAGGTCAGTGATGACCCGAGCTGGCGTGGATGTTGCGCGTCCACGCCATCAAGTCCAGCGGGGCCGAGGCGGAAGCCTGCGGCCGTGCCGGGTGCGCCGCCCTGGCCGTGGACTTGCGCAGCGGCTGCCCGCCCACCGCACCCGGCGCGGGAGCCTCGGTGCTGCGGACCGCCAGCTCGTCGAGGATCGCGCAGTGCGGATCGTCGTCGCCGTGGCACGAGGTCACGAGCCGCTTCAGGGCGCGCTGCATCTCGGCCATCTCGCGCATCTTCTCTTCGATCGCATCGAGGTGTCCCTGGGCCAGGGCCTTCACCTCGCGGCTGGCGCGACGGTCGTCGCTCCACAGGCCCAGCAGGTTGGCGATCTGCTCCATGGAGAAGCCCAGCTGCCGCGACTGGCGGATGAATCGAAGGATGGAGACGTCGCGCTCGCTGTACTGGCGGTAGCCCGAGTCCGTGCGGGCGGCCGCCGGGACCAGGCCGATCTGCTCGTAGTGCCTGATCATCTTCGCCGAGACGCCTGCCGCCTCTGCGGCTTCACCGATGTTCATGAGTCGTGCCATGGATCCTCCGTGATGTGGGTGTTGCGCCTGGAAAAGAGTGTCAACCTTGTCATCGTGGCAAGGTCAAGCCCCCAGAACTCTTCCGATCACGACTCCATGAGTCTCGCGGTACCCGAGACACGGATCGAGCTGCCGGGCTCCGGCGGTATCTCGGCGCGCAGGCGGGAGGGCACGCCCATGTCCTCACCCTGCACGATGTCGATCGCGCCTGGTGGGGCCATGCGATGTCGCGCAGGTAGCCCGCGAACGCAGCGGTGGCCGCGCCCGTGGCCGGGTCTTCGTAGACGCCGCCGGAGGCAAACGGATTGCGCGTGTGGAAGCGTTGCGCGGTCTCCGCGTGGGCCAGCAGGATCGTGACCCAGCCCTCCCGGTTCATCAGGCGGCGCCCCGCGTCGAGGTCGTACTTCATCGCAGCGAGCGCAGCGCGCGAACGGAGCGCGAGCACCAGGTGGTCGGCCCCGCCGTGCGCAACGGCGGGTGGGATGCGCGGGTCGAGATCGCCCTGCGTGTAGCCGAACAGGGCCAGGGCTTCGTCCACGACCGCAGGCGCCGCCGGCCGGCTGCGGGTGGGCGGCGATTGCAGCGCGGCCGCCACGCGGTCGCCGCTGCGACGACCCTCCACGGTGATCTCGGCGTTGTTGAGCGTCAGTGCGAAGACCCCGTCGCCGTGGCGCAGCGCCAGTGCTGCGCCCAGGGCGATCGTGGCGTGGCCGCAGAACGGCACCTCCGACTCCGGCGAGAAGTAGCGCACCCGCCAGCGGGGGCCGCTCGGCACCGCGAAGGCCGTCTCCGAGAACCCCACCTGCGCGGCGATGCCCTGCATGTTGGCCGCCTCGGGAAAGACCTCGCAGATTGCGACGCCGGCCGGGTTGCCGCCCACGTCGCCATCGGAGAACGCGGCAATCTTCTGGACTTTCATCGATGCTCCTTGATGGCTAAGCCACTCTAGGCGGACGCGAAGTCCTCATTGGTTCATTGAAGAACAACTCAGGCGCCGCCGAGGCACCAATCAAGCGATCTCGCCGATGGCTTTGAAGCGGGGGCCGTCGGACAGCATGCCGGGAATCTCGCTGGCGAGCAGGTCGATGGCGGCGCGCGTTTTCATCGGCAGATGCCGGGTCTGCGGCCACACGGCGTGCACCGCCACGGCGTGGGCGTGGCGCCCGTCGCCAATGAACTTCAGGTTACCCACCGCGACGTGGGGCGCAGCCAGCCAGCGCGGCAGCCGCGCCAGGCCGGCGCCAGCAAGTGCCGCATCGGCGATCGCCTGGACGTCGTCGAAGCGCAGGCGGCGCTGCACCAGGAGTTCCTGCTCGCGGCCGTCGGCGTCGGCGGCCAGCCAGGGCGCTTCGGGCCCGCTGCTGGCGTAGACGATGGCGGTGTGATGCCGGAAGTCGTCGGCGCTCACCGGAACGCCTCGGCGGCCCAGGTAGGCGGGTGCCGCACAGATCACGAAGTCGAAGCTGCCCAGGCGCCGCGCCGCCAGCGTGGCGCTGTCGCGCAGCGTGCCGAGGCGCACGCCGAGGTCGAAGCCTTCCTCCAGCAGATCGACCACGCGGTCGGACAGCGCCACCTCGAGTTCCAGCCGCGGATGCAGTGCCACCAGCCGCGACAACAGCGGGGCCACCATCTCGCGCCCGAGCAGCAGCGGCGCGCTGACGCGCAGCCGACCGATCAGGTCGCGGCCCGAGGCATCGAGCGCGGCCTCGGCGGCCTCGATCTCGGCCAGCGCCCGCTTGCAGCGCTCGAAGAAGGCCTGCCCGTTCTCGGTCAGGCTCTGGCGACGGGTGGTGCGGTTGAAGAGGCGCGTGCCCAGGCGCTGCTCCAACCGCGCGATGCTCTTGCCCACGGCCGATCGCGTCTGCCGCAGCCGGGCCGCCGCCAGCGCAAAGCTGCCGGCCTCGACGGCCTGCACGAAGGTCGCGATGCCCTTGAGACGTTCTTCCGTTTCGAGAGCACTCAATTGGCGCCTCCGGCTCTACACACTGGCTCCCAACATACCTCAAAGAGGAACTCCTGTCCTCATAGACTTTGATCGATCGGAACGCCGTCGGCAGTTCCCCTTCCACTTCGAAAGAACGCCATGCACGCCTATCGACTTCATCGGGGACAAGGCATCAAGGGCCTGGAACGTGTCGAGATTCCAGCGCTGCCGCTTCAGCCGCACGAGGTTCGCATCGGCATGCATGCCGTGTCGCTGAACTACCGCGACCTCGAGATCGCGCGGGGTGGTACCGAAGGCTCGCCCGCCATCACGCCTTGTTCCGACGGTGCGGGCGTGGTGCTGGAAGTCGGCGCGGCCGTCTCGCAATGGCGGGCAGGCGACCGGGTCATGGGAAGCTTCTTCCCGAACTGGATCGACGGCGCCGTCACCCCCGACAAGACCGCCGGTTCGCTCGGCGCGCGCGGGCCGGGCATGCTGGCAGAAAACGTGGTGCTGCCCGCGCACGCTTTAGTGGCAGTGCCGGCGTCACTCAGCTTCGCCGAAGCCAGCACCCTGTCCTGTGCGGGCGTCGTCGCCTGGAACGCCCTGTTCGTCGCCGGTGCGCTCAAGCCGGGCAGCACGGTGCTGCTGCTCGGCACCGGCGGGGTATCGATCTGGGCCCTGCAGCTGGCCAAGGCGGCCGGCCTGCGGGTGCTGATCACGTCGTCCGAAAACCACAAGCTGGACATCGCCCGCCGCCTGGGCGCCGACGACACGATCAACTACCGCGCGCAGCCCCAGTGGGCCGCCCGAGTCCGGGAACTGACCGGCGGGCGGGGCGTGGACCTGGTGCTCGAGACGTCGGGGCGCGACACGCTGGGACAATCCATGGCCGCGTTGCGTCCGGAAGGCACGCTCGCCGTGGTGGGCGGCACCTCCGGCTGGGGCGGCGCACTCGATGCCGACGCCCTCATCGATGGCGCCCTGCGCCTGCGCGGCATCCTGGTCGGCAGCCGCACGATGGCCGAGGAGCTGGTCCGCTTCGTCGAGCGCTCGGGCATTCGTCCCCTGATCGATCGCCGTTTCGGCTTCGACCAGGCCGCAGCAGCCTACGAGTACCTGGCCGCGGCACGGCATGTCGGCAAGGTCGTCATCGACATCGCGCCCGAGGCCTGAGCGCGTCGCAGTCCGGGGCGAGAGGCACTCCATCCATGCCGTGCAAGGTGCCGCCCGCGATCCATCCAGGACCATCCACCGTCACGCCTCACTTCTGCTTGGCGAGCCACTTGTCGAACTGCGCGATCTCCTTCTTCTGCGCCGCGATGATCTGTCTGGCCATGGCCTTCATCTCTGCGGACTTGCCATTCGCCAGTTCCAGCTCGGCCATATTCAGAGCCTGCTGATGGTGCAGCTTCATCATCATCGCGAAGTCCTTGTCGGTGTCGCCTGACATCGGCATCTTCTGCATCCCGTCCATGCCCATCATCATGGACGCCTTCATGTCATGCGGTCCGGCGGTGCCCTTGTGCATCGGTGCCATGGGTGCGCTGGCGGACGGGGGCCATCGCAGGCGCCGTCTGGGCTTGCGCCGGCGTGGATGCGAGCCAGAGTGCTGTCAGCGGCACCAGGCACACGGACTTGAAGGGGCTAAAGGTCTTGAAGTTCATCGATGCCTCCTGGAGTGATGTCGAATGGTCGGTGCGCCATGGCAAGGCAGGCGGACCCCTGACAGCCGACAGGCATATCGCATTCCTGAAAGGCCACAGCTTTTCAACTTCCGAGCATCACGGCTTCGGCCGGCGCCGGCTGTGCGCCAGCGTACCCACCGATGAGATGCATCACGACCGCCTGCGTGAAGCGGTCGGTGCCTGGGAAGGGCTTACGGACGCCGGGCCAGTTGCCGCCGCACGAGCCACACGGTCAGCAGCGGCAACACGACCCACTGCAGCAGCGGCGCCAGGCCGATGCCTGCACCGGGCACCAGCGGCATCGTCGGCAGGTAGGTCCACTGCGCGCTCCAGTACCCGCGCGTCGCCAGCCACTCGATGGCTGCGGTGATCGAAACGCCGATCGATACGAACAAGGCCAGTTGCCATCCGCGTGGCGCAACGATCCAGCGGCGGCTGCGTGCGATGGCGGCGACGGTGCCGTGGGCCAGCAGCATGATCACTGCGTCGCCGAACGTGGCCTGCAGGCACGCCCTCGTCACCAGCGCGTGCGGCGTGTCCGCCATGCCTGCATACAAGGGCGCCTGCAGGATCTCCCACGCGAAGTTGAGCGGCAGCGCAAAGAGGACCACGTTGAACTCCGGGGCCTCGGTCACCGCGTCGACGGTCCGGCGGATCGCCCGGCGAAGGAAGTCAAGGCGCCACACGGCTCAACGACCGTTCGCGCGGTTGAGGTCGTCGTGACGCGAGCGAATCTGCGCGGGCCACTGCGACTTGATCCACGAGAGCGCGGCGACGATCTCCTCGTCACTGAGCACGCCATCGTAGGCCGGCATCGCCGAGGCGTAGTCCTTCAGGTTCGCGGCCTTGGCCACGCCATGCTTGGTGATGCGGAACAGCAGTTCGTCGTCGTGATGCCAGGTGTGCCCGCTCGCGTCGTGGGGTGGAGCCGGCAGCTTGCCGTCCAGCCCGCGCTCGCGCCAGTTCGCCTGCCCTTCCAGCCTCGCGCCGTGGCAGGCCGCGCACTGCGCCGAGTAGACGCGCTGCCCCATCGCCGTGAGCCGGATGTCGTCGGGACGCAGGCGATAGACCGGCTCCGCAGGTCCGCCGGCGCCCCAGAGGACATAGGCGACGATGACCGTCACGGCAACAGCGCCGACGCCGAGCGCCACTGTCCTGTACTTCCGCCTCACGGGCATCGCTCAGGTCCCAATGCCGGCAACACGATCCACGTGCGGGCTCCGAAGCCTAAAGGCCCACCGCTGCAACGGGTACGGGCGTGTAGCCGGCGTCCTTGATGGCTTCCTCGAGCTTCGCGGCATCGGCCGAGACCGGCTCCACCTGCACCCGGTGCGTCGCCAGGTCGATCTGGACCTTGGCATCCTTGTCCGTGCCTTCAGCGCCTTGGTGATGGTGCTGACGCAGTGGCCACAGGTCATGTCGTTGACTTGGAAGGCAATCATGGCTCTCTCCGAGGGTGGTTGACCGCCCGACTCTCGGCCTTCCCAGTGTGGGAAGGTCAAGCGAATCTCTCCGTGAATCCACAATCACGGTGGGCAGAATTGCTCGACGGCGGTTGACCTTGCCATCGTCAGAACCTTGACGATGCGCACCATCGAACAACCGCCCGAGATCACCATGAGCACCGCCGCATTCTCCGAGATCAAGCTGCAGGTCACTGGCATGACCTGCGCCTCCTGCGTCATGCGCGTCGAGAAGTCACTCAAGGCGGTGCCCGGCGTTCAGCAGGCCAGCGTCAATCTGGCGACGGAACAGGCCTCGGTAAGTGCCGATTCCGGGGTGACCGCGGACACGCTGACCGCTGCCGTGCGCAAGGCCGGCTACGAGGTCGCGACGACCGAGACCACGCTGCAGGTCGAGGGCATGACATGCGCCTCGTGCGTCGCCCGCGTCGAGAAGGCCCTGCTCAAGGTGCCCGGGGTCGAAGGCGCCATGGTCAACCTCGCCACCGAGAAGGCCAGCATCCGGGCGCTGTCGACGGTGCCGGTCACCGCGCTGAAGGCCGCCATCGAGAAGGCCGGCTACTCCGCCAAGGATCTTCAGGAAACGAAGCCCCAACCGGCAGCACGTCTGCCGGCGTGGTGGCCGGTCGCCTTGAGCGGTGCGCTGACGCTCCCGCTGGTGCTGCCGATGCTGCTTCAGTTATTCGGCATCGAATGGATGCTGGACGGCTGGGTGCAGCTGGCCTTGGCGACGCCGGTGCAGTTCTGGCTCGGCGGGCGCTTCTACCGCGCCGGCTGGAAGGCTGCGCTCGCCAAGACCGGCAACATGGACCTGCTGGTGGCGCTGGGCACCTCGGCGGCCTATGGGCTGTCGGTCTACCTGCTCTTCGAGCATGCCGCGCATGGCATGCCCCACCTGTACTTCGAGGCGTCGGCGGCCGTCATCACGCTGGTGCTGCTGGGCAAGTGGCTCGAACAGCGCGCCAAGCGCCAGACCGCCGACGCGATCCGCGCGCTGAACGCTCTACGCCCGACCACCGCGCGCGTGCGCCGCGGCGACCGCGAGGTGGACCTCCCGGTGGAGCACGTCGTCGTCGGCGATCTCGTCGTCGTTCGCCCCGGTGACCGCGTGGCGGTCGACGGCGACATCGTCGAAGGCCGCAGCCACATCGACGAGTCGCTGATCACCGGCGAGAGCCTGCCGGTGGCCAAGGGCGTGGGCGACAAGGTGACCGGCGGTGCCATCAATGCCGAAGGCGCCCTCACCGTCCGCACCACGGCCATCGGCGCCGAGACGACGCTGGCCCGCATCATCCGCATGGTCGAATCGGCCCAGGCCGCGAAGGCACCGATCCAGCGCATCGTCGACCGCGTCAGCGCGGTCTTCGTGCCCGTGGTGCTGGGCATCGCGCTACTGACCTTCCTGGGCTGGGTCGCTTCACCGGTGACTGGGAACAGGCGCTCATCAACGCCGTGGCCGTGCTGGTCATCGCCTGTCCCTGTGCGCTCGGCCTGGCCACGCCCACGGCCATCATGGCCGGCACGGGGGTGGCCGCGCGCCACGGCATCCTGATCAAGGACGCCGAGGCGCTGGAAGTGGCGCACGCGGTGACCGTCGTCGCGTTCGACAAGACCGGCACGCTCACCGAGGGCAAGCCGTCGCTGGCCGCCGTCGTGGCGGCGGAGGGCATGGCCCGGGACGAGGTGCTGCGCCTGGCTGCAGCGCTGCAGAAGACGAGCAGCCACCCGCTGGCCGTCGCCGTGCTGGGCCAGATTCGCCACGAGCGACTGCCCGTGCCCGAGGCGCACGACAGCCAGGCCTTGCCGGGGCGCGGCGTGCAGGGCGTCGTGCGCGGTCAGACGCTGGCCCTGGGAAGCACGCGCCTGCTGCGCGAGCTCGGCCTCGAGGAAGGACCCTTGCACGGCGAAGCGCAGCGCCTCGAACGACAAGGCAGGACCGTGTCGTGGCTGGTGCGGTCCGATGCCGGCCAGCAGCGTCTGCTGGGCCTGCTGGCCTTCGGCGACACGGTCAAGCTTGCGGCGACGGAAGCCGTGTCCAGGCTGCACCAGCTCGGCATCCGCACCGTGATGCTGACCGGCGACAACCGCGGCGCGGCCGAGGCCGTCGCGAAGGAACTGGGCATCGACGATGTTCGTGCCGAGATCCTGCCGGGCGACAAGGCGGCCATCGTGAAGGAACTGCGCGATGCCGGCGAGATCGTCGCCTTCGTCGGCGACGGCCTCAATGACGGCCCGGCGCTGGCCGCTGCCTCCGTGTCGTACGCGATGGCGGGAGGCGCCGACGTGGCGACCGAGACCGCCGGCATCACGCTGATGCGCGGCGACCCGCAGCTGGTGGCCGACTCGCTGGACATCTCGCGCCGCACCTACTCGAAGATCAAGCAAGGCCTCTTCTGGGCTTTCGGCTACAACGTGCTGGGCATTCCGCTGGCGGCTTTCGGACTGCTGAACCCGGTCATCGCCGGTGCCGCGATGGCCTTCAGCAGCGTCAGCGTGGTGCTGAACGCCCTGACGCTGCGCCGCTGGCGCGGCGTGGCCGACGGACGTGCAACAAAGCCGACAGTTCGGCCCTCACCAGTGGCAGCCTTCGGAGAACAACGATGAGCATGAACATCGGCGAAGCCGCGAAAGCTTCCGGCGTGTCGGCGAAGATGATCCGCCACTACGAAAGCGTCGGCCTCTTCCCCGAGGCCCTGCGCACCGAGTCGGGCTACCGGCAGTACACCGCCAAGGACGTCAGCACGCTGCGCTTTGTCCGCCAGTCGCGCGACCTGGGCTTCTCCATCGAGCAGATTCGCGAACTGCTCGGTCTGTGGCAAGACCGCAAGCGCCCGAGCCGACAGGTGCGCGCCCTGGCGCAGGCGCACATCCAGGAACTCGATGAGAAGCTCAAGGAACTGCACGCGATGAAGGCCACGCTCGAGCACCTCGTGCACTGCTGCCACGGGGACGACCGGCCCGACTGCCCCATCATCGACACGCTCGCCCACGAAGCAGGCGCCCCGACGGCCGCGCCGCGCCACGCGTCCGGCAAGACGGCGGGACTGCAACCAGGGCGGGCGCGTCGCCGGGCCAGCTGACGGGCACCGCGGCCGGCCTGGTGAGCGCGGCTGCAATCAGCGCGCCAGTTCGACCGTCAGGTTCACCGGTGCACTGCCCTTGTTCGTCCACATCCAGCAGTAGTCCTGTGTCACCGTGACGTTCAGCGTGTCGCGGCCAATGGCGACCTGCGACTGCTTGGCCGGGAACACGGCATCCTTGCCGACGTGGTAGTGGATGTTGAAGTCGACAGGTGCCGCGGCCGTGAAGCTCCAGCGCACGCCGTCCCCCGACGCCAGCTTGCCGCAGACCTCGACGAACTTGCCCGCGGCCACCTGCGCCTTGTGCGCAAAGCGGCCGTCGGGCGACCACGTGATGTCAACGATGTGGTTGGAAGCAGAGGCCGCGCCGCACAGTGCCACCGCGGCCAGCATGCCGCAGGTTCGGATGTTCTTGATGTTCATGTCTTGGGGTCTAAGGCCTGTCAAACCGACCGTCCAAGGGTCGCAGAGATGGGGGCCCGGTCCATCGCGGGCGGGCCCACCACGGGCTACTGTGCCATCTGCATCTCTGTGACGGTGTACTTGCCCGCATCGTTGATGGCCTTGAACCTGATCTTGTCGCCGGCCTTCAGCTTGTCGAGCATCGCCTTGTCCTTGACGGCGAACACCATCGTCATCGCCGGCATGTCCAGGCTCTTGATGTCGGCGTGCTTGAGGGTCAGCTTGCCGCCCTCCTTGTCGACCTTGCGCACTTCGCCGTCCGTCATGTCGCCGACGGCTGCCTGCGCGGTCGGCTTGCCATGATCGCCATGCGCACTGTGACCACCCTGGTGGCTGGTAGCCCAGGCCGGCGCCAGGGCAGCGGCGGAGAGGAGCAATACGAGGCCGGGGGTGCGCCGGAGAGTTGCTTGGAGCTTCATGAACGTTCCTTTTGTTTGAAGTAGCTGTTGAACATCTGCGTGCTGCCATCCTTGGCGATGAGCAGCACGTCGTAGGGGTCCTGCAAGTTGTCGAAAGCGGGGCCGTCCATGCCCGGGGAGCCGACCGGCATGCCCGGTACGGCCAGGCCGATCGCCTCGGGCCGCTCCTTCAGCAGCCGGCGGATGTCGGCTGCTGGTACGTGCCCCTCGATGGCGTACCGGCCCACCAGCGCCGTGTGGCACGAGCCGAGCTTCATGGGCACGTTCAACCGCGCACGGGCCGCGGTGTTGCCTGTGTCGTTGACCTTGACGCGGAAGCCGCTGGCCTCGAGGTGCGTGATCCAGTCCTTGCAGCAGCCGCAGGTCGGACTCTTCCAGACCTCGACCCACACGGCCTGAGCTTGCGCCTGGCCCTGTGCTTGCAGCACCGCCGGGATCGCCAGCAGTCCGCCAGCGCCGAGCAGGGACGCGATTGCGCGACGGCGCTTCATGCCTTGCGCGCCGGTGCAACGACGATCGTGCCCACCATCCCGCCCTGGTAGTGACCGGCGATCAGGCAGGCGAACTCGAACTCGCCGGCGCGGTTGAAGGTCCAGACGATCTCGCCGGACTTGCCGGGTGGCACATGCGCCATGTACGGCTCGTCGTGTTCCATGTTCGGGAACTTCACCATCATCTCGGCATGCTTGGCGTTCTCGGCCTTGGTGCCGATGACGAACTCGTGCAACTGCGTGCCGTCGTTGCGGACGACGAACTTGACGGTCTCGCCCTGCCGCACCTCGATGCGCTGGGGCGTGAAGCGCATGTTGTCGCCCATGCCCACCGCAATGCTGCGCTTGGCGCGTTTGGCGTCGCCGGCAATGCCCCAGTCCTTCTGTTCCTTGACCACCGGGCCTGACTTGGGAGCGTGCGGCTTGTCGGTGTGGGCCTGCGCGCGGGAGGCCAGCAGCGGTACCGCCAAAGCCGCGGCGGTGGCCGCGAGGCGCGTGATGGCGGCGCGGCGGCCACCCTTGGTCGTCGTTGCTTCGTTCATGCAGTTCTCCTGGGTCGGTGATGGTCAGTGGCCCGAGTGGCCGCCTGCAGGCTTGCGCACCTTGACCTCGATGTCCTGGGCGGGCTTGGCCATCGACGGCATGGAGCCGGCCCCCGGGCTGGCGTCGGCCTTGAAGCGCGCCGGGTCGGGCAGCGCGCCCGTGAACTCATAGGCCACGGTCCCCGGCGGGTGCTGGTACCAGCCCGGGTCGGTGTAGTCGCCTCGCTTCTGGCCCTTGCGCACCTTCACAACGCTGAACATGCCGCCCATGCCGACAGCACCGAACGGGCCGGTGCCGGTCATCATGGCGGCCGTGTTGTCGGGCAGCGGCATCTCCATCTCGGTCATGTCCTTCATGCCGCGCTCGCCCATGACCATGTAGTCGGGGATCAGCTTCGTGATCTGCTTGGCCACGCCGCGGTGGTCCACGCCGATCATGGTCGGCACGTTGTGGCCCATCGCGTTCATCGTGTGGTGGCTCTTGTGGCAGTGGAAGGCCCAGTCGCCTTCCTCGTCGGCCAGGAAGTCCAACTGCCGCATCTGCCCACCGCGATGTCGGCCGTCACCTCGTACTGGCGTGTGCTCTTGGGTGTCGGGCCGCCATCGGTGCCCGTGATCAGGAACTCGTGACCGTGCAGGTGGATCGGGTGGTTGGTCATCGTCAGGTTGCCGACGCGGATGCGCACCTTGTCCATGTGGCGCACCACCAGCGGGTCGATGCCCGGGAAAATGCGGCTGTTCCAACTCCACAGGTTGAAGTCGAGCATGGTCATGATCTTCGGCGTGGCGCTGCCCGGCTCGATGTCGTAGGCGTTCAGCAGGAAGCAGAAGTCGCGGTCGACCTCGTCGATCAGCGGGTGCTTGTTCTTCGGGTGGGTGATCCAGAAGCCCATCATCCCCATCGCCATCTGCACCATCTCGTCGGCGTGCGGGTGGTACATGAAGGTGCCGGGGCGGCGCGCCACGAACTCGTAGACGTAGGTCTTCCCGGGCGGAATGCCGGGCTGGTTCAGCCCAGTCACTCCATCCATGCCGTTGGGCAGGCGCTGACCGTGCCAGTGGATGCTGGTCAGCTCGCCAAGCTTGTTCGTGACGAAGATGCGAACACGGTCGCCTTCCACCACCTCGATCGTCGGCCCGGGGCTCTGCCCGTTGTAGCCCCACAGGTGCGCCTTGAAGCCGGGCGCCATCTCGCGCACCACCGGCTCGGCGACGAGGTGGAACTCCTTCACGCCCTGGTTCATGCGCCAGGGCAGCGTCCAGCCGTTGAGCGTGACGACGGGGTTGTAGGGGCGCCCTGTGTTCGGCACCAGCGGCGGCATGGTATCGGGCTTGGTCTGGATGACGGGCTCGGGCAGCGCCGCCATCGCCACCTTGCTGACGGCGGCGGCGGCCGCGGCCGCGGTGATGGCGCCGGCGCCGCCGAGCATCTTGCGTCGAGAGAGCATGTGAGAGTCCTTCATGTTCAGTGGCCTGCCCCGGCGGCTTCGGCCGCCATCGCGGGGCCGGCAGCAGCCGCGAGGCTGGGCTTGCCGATGAGGGCCATGTCGAGGTCTGCCTGCGCGATCCAGAAATCGCGCAGCGCTTCGATGGCGGCGTTGACGCTGGCGATCTGCGTGCGCGCATCGGCAAGCAGTTCGAACACGCCGATCAACATGCCGTTGTAGCGAAGCACGTTCTCCTCGGCGATGCGCTGATTCAGCGGCACGATTTCGTCACGGTGGTGACGTGCGATGTCGTAGGCCGTGCGGTAGCCGGTGTAGGCCTCGCGCACCTCGGAGCGCGCGTTGATCGCGGTCTCGGCAGCGCGATGCAGCGTCTGCATGTACACCGCCTCGGCGCGTGCGACGCGCGCGCCACCCCAGTCGAAGAGCGGGAGCTCGAAGCCGATCTCCCAGCCGCGCTGCGTGGGCGCCTCGTTAGAGCTGTTGCGCACCAGGCCGAGTTCCAGCACGTTGACGAAGCGGGTGGTCCGCGTCAGGCCCAGGTTGCTGGCGGTCTGCTCCGCCGCCAGCTTGGCGCTCTGCACGTCCAGCCGCTGCGCCATCGCCACCTGCTCGATGTCGGGCAGTTCCTTGGGCGATGCAGGTAGGTCCGGCAGGCGCTCGGGCAGGGTGAACTGAGTCTGCGGACCCCAGACGCCGAGCAGGCGCACCAGCCTCTCGCGCGTCGAGCGCTGGGCCTGCTCTGCCCGCGCAAGCTGCAGCACCGCGTTGGCGTAGAACGACTGCTCCCGGGCACGCTGCAGCTTGTTGAAGTTGCCGACCTGCTCCATCCGCCGGGCCAGTTCGGCGCTGGCGTCGGCCGCCTCCTTGACCTGCCGCATGTAGCGAACGGTCTCTTCCGCTGCAAGCGCGGTGAAGTAGGCCTTGCGCGTGTCGGCGGCCAGCGACAGCACGCTCATCGCCACACGAGCCTTCACCTGCTCGAAACGGCGTGCCTCCATCCGTCCGACCAGCGGCATTGCGACCAGGCGCGCCAGGTTGAAGTGCAGGCCGCGCTCGATCTCGCGCTCGTCGCCCTGGCTCATGCGCCCGAAGCTGAAGCCCGGGTTCGGCAGGCGTCCGGCCTGTACGACTTCCGCTTCGGTGATGCCGAGTTCCGAGAAGTCGGCCTGCAGCCCGCGGTTGTTGAGCAGCGCGATCTGCACGGCATCGTCCACCGTGAGCGGCTTGGCCAGCAGTTCTGCCACGCGCTTGTGGATGGTGTCCAGCTCGGCGTCGCTGCGCGCCCACTGCAGATCCTTGCCGGTCCGTTCCTTGGTGGTCCGCTCGACCGCGCCGAACCCACCATCGGCGCTGAAGCTCGCGCAGCCTCCCAACATCACCGCGCTGGTGACAAGCGCCAGCACCCGGAGGCCGCGAGCGCCGCGCCTTGAGGGGGCTAGATCTTGGATGTCATGGCTCATCGTGCGACCTCTCAGTGCTTGTGGCCGGAAGGACCCATCGGCGTTGACGGGGCCGCAGGCGCCGGCAATGGAGCTGGAGCCTGCGCAGGTGCCGCCGGCTTGTTCGCTGCGGCGGGATCGGGTTGTTGCGCCTCGCGCGCGTAGACCCGCCAGCCGCCGATGCGGGCCACGGCGTCATTGGCCTCGCGCCAGGCCAAGGGCTTGTCGTCGCCGGCGCGTCGGAACTGCTCGAACGACGACTCGTAGCGCAGTGCCGGGACCTGAGCCTTCGGATCCAGCGGATCGGGCCGAGGTGTGGTGGGGGACTGGGCCTGTGCCTGCGCGGCAAGCAGCATCGTGAGCAGCAGGCTCGGCAGCACGCACGGCCTGCACCGGTGCAATGGAGTGGGGACCATGGAATCCTCGCGTGAACGTCTGCAGGCGTCCCTGCCGCGGAAGCGGCGGGAACGAAACGGAACCTGGCGAGCGGGCGCGCGTCACTGCGCGCGCGGCTGCCCCAGGCCAGTTACGCGAGAACGATTCGAGGGGGGCGGTCGGGGCCGTCGGCGGCGAACGCGTCGACGGTGGGCACGACTGTGGTGAACACCGTCGGCTCTGAATCGGCGGCAGGAACCACCGGCACGGTCGCCAGGATGGCACCCAGCGAACAGCACGAAGCGCAGACGCTGCACGTCTGATCGGCCGGCTGGCTAGCCTTCAACGCGGACGATGCGTCGTCGGAGACGACATTGGCCGACACGTCGTCATCGGCGTGGTGTTCGGAGCCAGCAGCACCGTGATGCGAGTGCCCAGAGGCCGGGTGGCCCACCGCACCCAGCGCAGTCCCGCCGCCGTGGTGGGCCGCGCCGCAGAACGCCATGGTGGCGGCCGCCGCCCCTTGCAGCGGAAGCGCAAGGACAACCAGCCAGACCAGCAGCGTTCGGGCGAACACATTCATGCGCAGAGTCTACTTCGTCCCCTTGGACGGGGTGTTGTGAGCTGGGTTAATCCGTCGGCCACGTTCCGCTTGTCAATGCACGGCAACGGCTCAGCCGTCCTCAGTTCGGCGAGGATCGGCTTCCGAAGGCTAGCTTCGCATCCCCATCCACCGGCAAGAAGCGCGCGCCCAGCGCGCGCTGCAGGCCCACCACCTGCTGCTGCTGGCCTGTCAGGGCCACCGACAAGCCGATCTCGGCCTGCTGTGCGGAACGCTGCGCGTCAAGCAATTCCAGCAGGTCGGTGCCGCCGGCCTCGAAGCGCTTGCGCGCGAGTTGCTCGGCGACCACGGCCTGCCGGGCCTGCTCCTGCAGGGAGGCCAGACGCAGCTGTCCCTGCCGCACCTGGGCCAGTGTGCTCTCCACCTCTTCTGTTGCCAGCAGCACACGCTGCCGGTAGGCCAGCAGGGCTTCGCGCTCACCGGCCCGGGTCGCCTGCAGCCGGGCGTCGATACGGGCGTGGTCGAACACCGGCACGGACACGCTTGGCGCCACGAACCACGACGCGGCACCGGCCGCACCCAACCCGGAGACCGAGCCGGCTACGACGCCGAGCACGCCGGAGATGGACAGCCGCGGCAGGAACTCGGCACGCACCGCCTCCACGTCCAGGGACAAGGCCTGCAGACGGGCCTCGGCGGCCTGCAGGTCCGGGCGCTGTGCCGCCCACTGCGCAGGATCGGGCAGGCGAAGCGCCACCGGCATCGGCGACCGATGTGCCGCTGAGGGCGCCTCGTAGCCCGAGGGCGACGCGCCGAGCAGCACCGCCAAGCGATGGCTGGACACCGCCAGCGCTGCATCGAGGGCGGGCCGATCCGACTCGGCCGCGGCGAGCTCGGCGCGCGCCCGTGCCTCGTCGAGCGGCGACGCGTAGCCGGCCGCGACCCGTCGCAGCACGAGGTCCAGTGTCGAGCGGCGGTTATCCGCCACCTTGCTCGCCAACTGCATCTGCGCCCGCGTGCCGTTCAGGCTGAACCAGGCCTGCGCGATCTCGGCAGCGACGGCCAGCCGCATCGCGGCGGCATCGGCCTCGACAGCCCGGGCGCGCGCATCGGCCGCCTGCGCCGCGCTGCGCAGTCGGCCGAACAGGTCGACTTCCCAGGACAGGCTGGTCGCAGCGGACACGCTGTCGCTGCGGCGCTCGTCACGCGTCGCCCCGGGCGCCTCGAAGCGGCCGAGTTGTTGAGCCCGCGCGCC
>NZ_AZND01000031.1:0-25785 GCF_000576205.1 Methylibium sp. T29
ACAGGCGCCGCAGGGCGGGCAGGCGCCGGCTTCGGCGTCGGTGGTGCGGTGGTCGAGCAGGCGCCCAGCGTCAACGCCAGTGCGGCCCCGAGGCGGGCCACGTGCCAGCGCGTGCGTCGCGCCGACGATTCTTCAGTGCAGGACACGGTAGATCTCCTCCGCCAGTTCTCTCGAAATGCCATCGACGCTCGACAGGTCGTCCACGCTCGCACTGGCCACGCCGCGTGCGCCGCCGAAGCGCTGCAGCAGCTTCGCACGTTTCTTGGGCCCGATGCCGGCGATGTCCTCCAGCCGGCTGCCGCCGGTGCGCACACTGGCACGCCGGGCGCGCATGCCGGTGATCGCGAAGCGGTGGGCCTCGTCACGGATCTGTGCCACCAGCATCAGCGCGGCCGAGTCCTTGCCAAGGTGGACCTTGGCGCGGCCATCGGCGAACACCAGTTCTTCCAGGCCGACCTTGCGGCCTTCCCCCTTCTCGACCCCGACGATCAGGGACAGGTCGAGCCCGAGCTCCTCGAACACGTCGCGCGCCATCGCCACCTGGCCCTTGCCGCCGTCCACCAGCACGAGGTCGGGCAGCCGCGCCGTGCCCTGGGCGGATGCCTCGGCGAGCTTGGCGTACCGGCGCGTCAGCACCTGGCGCATGGCCGCGTAGTCGTCGCCGGGGGTGATGCCAGTGATGTTGTAGCGCCGGTACTGGGCCGGCTGCATCTTGTGCTCCTCGAACACCACGCACGAGGCCTGGGTCGCCTCGCCGGCCGTGTGACTGATGTCGAAGCATTCGATGCGGAAGCGCTCCAACTGGTCGGGTGCCAGGTCGAGCGCATCGACCAGGGCCCGCGTGCGGGCCTGCTGCGAGCCTTCCTCGCCCAGCAACTGCGTGAGCTTGATGCGTGCGTTCTTCTCCGCCATCTCCAGCCACTGCCGGCGCTGGTCGCGCGGCTGGTGCTGGGCCGTAACGCGCACGCCGCTGGCTTCGGTCAGCGCCTCGACGAGCGCCTTGTCGATCGCATGGCTGGTGATCAACAGTGGCGGGGGCGCACCGTCGAGGTAGTGCTGGGCGATGAAGGCCTCCAGTACCCGCACCTCGACGCGGGCCTGGGGCGGGGCCACCGCGGCGACCGGCCCGGCGGCGTCCTCCATCCCCTCGAGTGCACTCGCCTCCTCGACATGCGTCGGGAAATAGGGCCGGTCGCCCAGGTGCCGGCCGCCCCGCACCATGGCCAGATTGACGCAGGCGCGCCCCCCCTGCACCACCGCGGCCAGGATGTCGGCGTCCTTGTCGAAGGCGCCGTCGGCGTTGGTCTCGACCGACTGCTGGTGCAGCACCCGCGACAGGGCCCCGAGCTGATTCCGGATCTCGGCGGCCTTCTCGAACTCCAGCGCATCGGCGTACGCCATCATCTGCGCCTGCAGCGTACCCATCACCTCCTGCTGCTCACCGAGCAGAAAGCGCTCGGCGTTGCGGACATCGCGTGCGTAGTCCGCGGCCCCGATGGCCTGCACGCAGGGCCCCGAGCAGCGCTTGATCTGGTACAGCAGGCAGGGCCGCGTGCGGTGGTTGAACACCGTGTCCTCGCAGGTGCGCAGGCGGAACACCTTCTGCAGCAGCTGGATCGATTCCTTCACAGCCCAGGCGCTCGGGTAGGGGCCGAAGTAGCGATGCCGCTTGTCGACCCCACCGCGGTAGTAGGCCATGCGCGGATAGTCGACGGCGGCCGCCGTGCCAGCGGCAGGCGACGGCCCGCCGGCGACCGCGGCGCCGGTGATCTTGAGGTAGGGATAGCTCTTGTCGTCGCGGAACAGGATGTTGAACTTCGGGTTCAGCGTCTTGATCAGGTTGTTCTCGAGCAGCAGCGCCTCGGCCTCGGAGCGCACCACCGTGGTCTCCAGCCGAGCGATCCTGCCGACCATGTGGCCGGTGCGCGTGCCGCCATGGTTCTTCTGAAAGTAGCTCGACACCCGCTTCTTCAGGTTGCCGGCCTTGCCACATAGAGCAGCGTCCCCTGCGCGTCGAAGTAGCGGTAGACGCCCGGCAGGCTGGGCAAGGCCGCCACCTCGATCGCCAGGCGGTCCCGCGCCTCGTCGCCGGCTGCCGCTGTTGCGGCGGCGTCGGGCGGAGGCACCGTGTCGTCGGGGGAAGCGGCCGTCATGGTCGCGGATTGTGCAGCGTGGCCCTGTCGATAATCCCGCCGATGACACAGCCGCTGCGATGGGACCTGTTCTGCCACGTGATCGACAACTTCGGCGATGTCGGCGTGTCGTGGCGGCTCGCTGCCGACCTGGCGCGGCGCGGTCAGCAGGTCCGGCTGTGGATCGACGACCCGTCGGCACTCGCCTGGATGGCCCCGGCCGGGCAGCCTGGTGTCGAGGTGCTGCGCTGGGCCGAGCCGCTGCCGGACCGCGAGCCGGGCGACGTGGTCGTCGAGACCTTCGGGTGCCAGCTCCCTGCGACCTTCGTGCAGCGCATGCGGCGCCCCTGCCCGCCGGTGTGGATCAACTTCGAGTACCTGAGCGCCGAGTCCTACGTGGAGCGCAGCCATGGGCTGCCCTCGCCGCAGCTCGAAGGTCCCGGCCAGGGGCTGAGCAAGTGGTTCCTCTACCCCGGCTTCACGCCGCGCACCGCCGGCCTGATCCGCGAACCTGAGTTGCTGCCGCGCCGTGCGGCCTTCGACGCCACGGCCTGGCTGGCATCCCACGGCGTGCAGCGCCAGCAGGGTGAACGCGTGGTCAGCCTGTTCTGCTACGAAAACGCGGCCTTGCCAACCTGGCTGGACAGCCTGGCCGAGGTGCCCACGGTCCTCCTGGTGACGCCGGACCGGGCGGCACGGCAGGTGCGGTCCGCGCTCGGCGACGGCGGTCGGACGGGTGCGCTGCGAACCGTGATGTTGCCCTACCTGCCACAGGACGAGTTCGATCACCTGCTGTGGGCCAGCGACCTCAACTTCGTGCGCGGAGAGGATTCGTTCTCGCGCGCGCAATGGGCGGGCGTGCCCTTCATCTGGCAGATCTACCCGCAGGTGGACGACTTCCATGCCGTCAAGCTGGACGCCTTCCTGGACCGTTACCTCGACGCGGCCGCACCCGCCCAGGGTGTGCAGATCCGCGCGCTATGGCACGGGTGGAACGGTCTGTCCGGCGTTACCCGGCCGACCTGGCCCGAAGGGAAGGATTGGCAGCGCCTTGCCCGCGACTGGAGCGCGCACCTGGCCGCCCTGCCCGACGCCACCGACTGTCTGCTTCGCTTCGCGGCGGACAGAGGCTAAAATGCCGAGTTGTCTCGAAAGAAGGCGGCGCTGCCGCTGGGCAGCATGGCCGGGCCGCCACGGACCCGCCCCTTCCAACACGGAATCACTATGAAACTCGCACAGGAAATCCGCGCCGGTAACGTGATCATGCAGGGCAAGGACCCGATGGTCGTGCTCAAGACCGAATACAGCCGCGGCGGCCGCAACTCCGCCACGGTGCGCATGAAGATGAAGAACCTGCTGAACGGCTCCGGTGCCGAAGTGGTGTTCAAGGCCGACGACAAGATGGACCAGATCGTGCTCGAGAAGAAGGAGTGCACCTACTCCTACTTCGCCGACCCGATGTATGCGTTCATGGACGCCGAATACAACCAGTTCGAGGTGGAATCCGAGAACATGGGCGACGCGATCCAGTACCTCGAGGACGGCATGCCGGTCGAGGTGGTGTTTTACGACGGCAAGGCCATCTCGGTCGAACTGCCGACCAGCCTGGTGCGCGAGATCACCGAAACCGAGCCGGCCGTCAAGGGCGACACCTCGGGCAAGGTGCTGAAGATCGCGAAGCTGGCCACCGGCTTCGAGATCTCGGTGCCGCTGTTCGTGCAGACCGGCGACAAGGTCGAGATCGACACCCGCACGCACGAGTACCGCAAGCGCGTGTGAGCGAACTCGCTTCGCCGCGAACGAGGGCACCTGCGGGTGCCCTTGCCGTTTCTGGTGCTGCACGGCGGCTGCAGGCACCATCCGGACCATGAACCCAGGGTTCGACTTCGATGCCGCCGTCGGCGCGCCCTTTCGCATGCAGCCGGGGCTGCGCAAGCTGGCGCCGGCGACGGTCCAGTTGACGGCGCTGAACCCGGCCGCACCGGCGTTCGCCGAGAAGCTCACGGTGCTGACGCGGCATGCCGGCGAAGCGCTGCTCTGCGCACCGGACTTCGACCCGCTGCCCGCGTTGCGGGCGCTGGTCCACGAGGCCGCCCGGGATCCCCTCACGGCGTTGAGCGCCGATGAGGAGGGCGTCACCGCCCACCGGCTCGGCGGTCGCGTGCGCTGGGACGGCAGGTTGGCCGATGCCGGCGGCGCGGCGCCCTGGCCGCACGAAGCGGCGCTCGCCTGCCTCACGGCGATGCCGCCCGCGCAACGCCTGTCGGGCCTGCTGAGCCTCACGCTGCACGAGGATCTGGCCATCGTCGATGGCGCGCGGGCCACGCTGCCCTGGATGGCGGTCTGCCTGCCCTCGCACTGGGCGCCGTCCGAGAAGGTCGGTCGCTCCTTCGCTGCGGTGCATGGGCCGGTGGCCGACAACGCCACGCTGATCGCGGCCAGCCAGCACCTGACGCGGCTGGTCTGCCAGTCGCAACGCTGGGAGCGATTCGTTTGGAACCTGACGACGCACCCGTCGCACGACCAACATCCGGCCCGCCACGCGCGGCTGCCTTGGCCCGACGACCCGCAGGCCGTGGCCGAGGCTGCTCACTGGCGCACCGAGCACCAGACCTTCATTCCGCTGCCCGCGCTGCAGCAGGCCGTGTTCACGATCCATGTGAACGTGCAAGCGATGACGCAGGCCATCACGACGCCACGCCAGGCCACTGCATTGCATGCCGCGCTGTCGACGATGAGCGATGCGGTGCTCGCCTATCGCGGCCTCGGCCCGGCACGTGACGCCCTGCTGGTCTGGCTCGCCGCGCGCGCGTCGGCATGAAGACGGCGCCGATCACGCCAGGCCGCCTGGCCTTCTCACCCGACGGCGTGCCGCTGGCGCCGGAGTTCGGCGATGTCTACCACCCGGCGGCGGGCGCGCTGCAGCAGGCACACCACGTCTTCCTCGGCGGTAACCGGCTGCCGGCGCGCTGGGGCGGTCGCGGGCGCTTCGTGATCCTCGAGACCGGCTTCGGCCTGGGCAACAACTTCCTCGCCACCTGGGACGCCTGGCAACGTGACCCGCAGCGCTGCGAGCGGCTGGTGTTCGTCTCGATCGAGAAGCATCCGCTGACGCGCGAGGACCTGGCTCGTGCGCACGCGGCTTCACCGCTGCCCGAATTGGCCCGTGCACTGGTTTCGGCCTGGCCCTTGTCGACGCCGAATCTGCATCCGATCGCCTTCGAAGGCGGTCGCGTGCAACTGCTGCTGGGTTTCGGTGACGTGGCCTTGCTGCTGCCGCAATTGGTGGTGTCGGTCGACGCCTTCTTCCTCGACGGGTTCGCCCCGGCCCGCAATCCTGAGATGTGGGAGCCGCGCCGACTTCAGCGCCTGGGCCGGCTCGCCGCGCCCGGCGCAACCGCGGCGACCTGGAGCGCTGCGCGGGTCGTGCGTGACGGGCTCTCGGCAGCCGGCTTCACGGTGGAAACCACAGCCGGTACCGGCGGCAAGCGCGACATCACGGTGGCGCGATTCACACCAAGGCACATCGCGGTGCCCCCGCCCGGTGGCTGGCATGCGCACGACGCGGCCTCACGCGAAGCCTTGGTGATCGGCGCCGGTCTGGCCGGCTGCGCGGCAGCCTGGGCGTTGTCGCAACAGGGCTGGCAGTGCCAGCTGCTGGATCGTGCGGCGGAGCCGGCCGACGTCACGTCTGGCAATCCGGCCGGCCTGTTCCACGGCAGCTTCCACCGCGACGACGGTCCGCATGCCCGCACACTGCGAGCCGCGGCACTGGCGACCGAACGCCTGGCCGGCGCGTGGATCGCGCAGGGCCGAGTGTCCGGCCAGCTCGCTGGCTGCCTGCGCCTCGAATCGAGGTGGTCGGACGACGCGGCGCGCGCGGCAATGGCGGCCCAGCAGATCGCCCCGGCTATATCGACTGGATGGACCGGGCCGTCGCGAGCACGCTCTCCGGCCTCGCCCTGCCGAGCGGCGCCTGGTTCTACCCGGGCGGCGGCTGGCTCGCGCCGCGCGACTATGCGCGCGAACTGCTTGCGCGCAGTGGCTCCCGCTTTCGGGGTGGCACCGACGTGGCGACCATCGAGCGGCATAGCGGCCTGTGGCGCGTGCTCGACGAACAGCGCCAGGTGATCGCCGAAGCACCGGTGCTGGTGCTGGCCAACGGGCTCGGTGCGAACGGCCTGCTGGCCTCCGGCCGCGGTGAGGTGCCGTGGCCGCTGACGGCGGTGCGTGGACAGATCAGCAGCCTGGCGACCGACGGTCACCCCGCCACCCTGCCCTGCCCGCGCCTGCCGGTCGCCGGCGGCGGCTATGTGCTGCCGCAGACGGGCGGTCGGCTGCTCTTCGGCGCCACCAGCCAGCCCGACGACATCGATCCCGCGCTGCGCGATGCCGACCACCGACTCAATCTGCAACAGCTCGCAGGACTGTCGGGCGGCGACGTCGAAGCCTGGTCCAGCCTGCCCTGGCAGGGCCGCGTGGGGTGGCGCGCAGTGACGAGCGATCGGCTGCCGCTGATCGGTGCAGTGCCCGACCTGGAGGCGCTGGACCGCACCTCGCGCGCCGACCAGCCGCGCTTCGTGCCGCGCCAGCGCGACGCGCGAGGCGGTCTCTATGTCTTCACCGGCCTCGGTTCGCGTGGCATCACCTGGGCCGCGCTCGGTGGCCAGTTGCTGGCCTCGTGGATCAGCGGCGCGCCCTGCCCGCTCGAAGCCGATCTGCGCGACGCGCTCGACCCCGCGCGCTACGCGCTGCCGCGCTGGCGCAGCGACTCGTAGAGACAGATCGCGGCGGCAGCAGCCACGTTCAGCGATTCCTGGCCGCCCGGCTGCGGGATGCGCCGCGTTTCGCTGCAGCGCGCCAGCAGCGCCTTGCCGACGCCCTGGCCTTCGTGCCCGAGCACCCAGCCACAGGGACTCGGCAATCGTCCCTCGGCCAGCGCGAGGCCGGCGTGGGAACTGGTGGCCAGCAGCGGCACGCCCAGCGCGTCCAGGTCTCCGACCTCGGCCGATTCGACCAGGTGCAGCGCGAAATGCGCGCCCATGCCGGCGCGCAGCACTTTCGACGACCACAGCGCCGCGGTTCCCTTGAGCGCGACGACCTGCACCACGCCGAGCGCTGCTGCACTGCGCAGGACGCTGCCGACGTTGCCGGCATCCTGCAGCCGGTCGAGCACGACGGTCGCCACCCCCGCCTGCACCGCCGTCGCCTCGGTCGCGTGATCGAGCACGAAGCCCAGCCGGGCCGGCGACTCCAGGCCGCTGAGTTGCGCGAACAGCGCGTCGGCCACGACCGCGATGCGCGGCGCCGCTCGCGCCAGCCGCTGCAACCGCGGATCGACCCAGCCAGCCTCGCTGACCACCGCCTGCGCCGGCACGACGCCGCGCGACACGCAGGCCTCGCACAGATGGTCGCCCTCGAGCCAGACCGCGCGGAGCTTGCGGTAGGCCCCCGGGTCCTGCGCCAGCTTGCGCAGCCGCACGAGCAGCGCGTTGTCGCGCGAGCTGATGAACTGAGGGCCGCTGGTCACGGCCGCCGCTCCAGCAACACCTCGCGCACCGGCGCGAAGCTGCGTCGGTGCGCGCCGCAGGCCCCGTGGACGCGCAGCGCCGCAAGGTGGTCGGGCGTCGGGTAGCCTTATGGCCCGCGAAGCCGTACTGCGGGTGCGCCTCGTGAAGCGCGAGGCAGAGACGGTCGCGATGCACCTTGGCGAGGATCGACGCCGCCGAGATCGCAGCCACCTTCGCGTCCCCCTTGACGATGGCCTCGGCCGGCACCTGTAACACCGGCAGCCGGTTGCCGTCGACCAGCACCTTGTTCGGCCGCAGCCGCAGGCCCGCAACCGCGCGGCGCATCGCCAGCAGCGTGGCCTGCAGGATGTTGAGCGTGTCGATCTCCTCGACGCTGGCCTCGGCGATGCAGCAGCACAGCGCCTTCGCGCGGATCTCGTCGAACAGCCGCTCGCGCACCCGCTCGCTCAGGACCTTGGAGTCGCCCAGGCCGCGGATCGGCTGCACGTCATCGAGGATCACCGCCGCGGCCACCACCGGCCCGGCCAGCGGCCCGCGGCCGGCTTCGTCGACACCGGCCAGCAGGCCCGGGACGTCCCATGACAGGCCGAGCTGCCGGTCGGTCGGCAGGCCCGGCGCCTCAGCCCGCGATGACTTGCGCGATCGCATCGGTGGCGGCGCGAGCGGTGTCGCGCCGGAGCAGGAAATGGAGCTCTGTAAAGCGCCCCGCGATGCGCTCGCAGGCAGCCGGATCGTCGAGCCAGCGCAGCGTTTCGGTGGCCAGCGCGTCCGGCGTCATCGCGTGCTGCAGCAGTTCGGGAACGACAAAGTCCTCGCTCAGCACGTTCGGCAGGCCCACCCAGCTGGTAGCGCATGTGGCGCATCACCTGCCAGTTGAGCCAGTGGACGCGGTAGCCGATCACCATCGGCCGTTTGAACAACGCGGCTTCCAGCGTGGCGGTGCCGCTGGCCACCATCACCACGTCGCTGGCGGCCATCACCTCGTGCGAACGGCCGTCGACCAGCTCCACCGCCTCCTGCGCACCGGCTTCGGCCACCGCCGCCTCGACCATCGCACGCAGGCCGGGCGCGACCGGCAGCAGGCAGCGCAGGCCAGGCCGCGCCGTGCGCAGCCGCCGTGCGGCGCGCAGGAAGTCGGGAGCAATGTGGCGGATCTCGCCGCGGCGGCTGCCGGGCATCACGGCCACCACGGTCTCGCCGTCACCCAGGCCAAGCGCAGCGCGAGCGGCGGCGCGCGGTACGTCCAACGGAATCGCATCGGCCAGTGGATGGCCCACGTAGCTGGCGGGCACGCCCGCCTTCGCCAGCAGCGCCGGCTCGAACGGAAAGAGGCACAGCACATGGTCGGCCGACGCGGCCAGCTTGTGCACCCGCCCGCCGCGCCAGGCCCAGATCGACGGGCAGACGAAGTGGATGGTCTTGAGCCGGCTGCCTTCAGGCGTGCCTCGAGGCCGAGGTTGAAATCGGGCGCATCGATGCCGATGAAAGCCGAAGGGCGCTGCGCCAGCAGACGGTCGCCGAGCTCGGTACGCAGCGCGACGAGCTGGCGGTAGACCCTCAGCGCCTCGGCGTAGCCGTGCACCGAAAGTCGCTCGCTGGGCCACCAGGCCTCGAAGCCCTGGGCCACCATGTCGGGGCCGCCGATACCGGCCGCCTGCAGCGTCGGCCAGCGGGCCTTCAGGCCCCCCATCAACAAGCCGGCGAGCAGGTCGCCAGAGGCTTCGCCAGCGACCATGCCGAGCTGCATGGTGGTGCTATCTGACGATGCCGCGCTTGGAGGCGGCGAGGAAATCGAGCATCAGCCCGAGATCCTCATCACCGCCGTCGACACCGCCCTGCAATGCGGCGATGGACGCCTTCGACTCGTCGAGCGTCAGCCCCTTGCGATAGAGCAGGCGGTGCATCTGCTTGACCTGGGCAATACGCTCCGCGCCGAAACCGCGCCGGCGCAGCCCCTCGACGTTGAAGCCGCGCACCTCGGCCGGGTTGCCGTCGACCATCATGAAGGGGGGCACGTCCTGCGACAGCGCGGTCTGGAAACCGGCCATCGCGTGCGCGCCGATCTTCACGAACTGATGCACGCCGGTGAGGCCGCCGATGATGACCCAGTCGCCCACGTGCACATGGCCGGCCAGCGTGGCGTTGTTGGCCAGGATGCACTGGCTGCCGAGCTGCACGTCGTGCGCGATGTGCACGTAGGCCATCACCCAGTTGTCGTTGCCGACGCGGGTGACGCCGCTGTCCTGCGCGGTGCCGCAGTTGAAGGTGCAGAACTCGCGGATGGTATTGCGGTCGCCGATCTCGAGCCGGGTGGGCTCGCCAGCGTATTTCTTGTCCTGCGGTGCCGCGCCGATGGAGCAGAACTGCCAGATGCGGTTGTCGGTCCCGATCGTCGTGTGGCCCTCGATCACGCAGTGCGCACCGATCGTGGTGCCGGCACCGATGCTCACGTGGGGACCGATGACCGCATACGGCCCGACCTGGACGTCAGGCGCGAGCTGTGCTTGCGGATCGACGATCGCGGTGGGATGGACCGTGCTCATCGCCGGCGCCTTCAGGCGACGCTGCGCATCGTGCACATCAGCTCGGCACCGCAGGCCAGTTCCCCGGCGACCGTGGCGCGTGCCTTGAACTTGTGGATGCCGCCGCGGACGCGATCGGCCTCGACCTCGAGGATCAGCTGGTCGCCGGGCTCCACAGGCCGCTTGAAGCGCGCACCGTCGATGCCGACGAAATAGATCACCGAGTTCTTGTCGGACTGCAGGTTGTTGTCGGCAAAGCTCAGCAACGCGGCGGCCTGCGCCAGCGCCTCCAGCATCAGCACCCCCGGCATCACCGGCCGGTGCGGAAAGTGCCCGACGAAGAACGGCTCGTTGATCGTGACGTTCTTCAGCGCCTTGATGCGCACGCCGGCCTCGACCTCCAGCACCCGGTCCACCAGCAGGAACGGATAGCGATGCGGCAGTTTCTCGAGGATCTGGTGAATGTCCATCATGGCGTGTTCTCGGCGCCGTTCGCGTCGGCGGCGCCTGGTTCTTGGTCGGAAGCGGCAGCGGCCTGGCGCTCCAGTGCGCGGATGCGCTCGCGCAGCGCCGGCAACTGGCGCAGCGTGACCGCGGTCTTTTCCCACGCGCGATTCTCGGCCAGCGGGAAGATGCCGGTGTACACGCCGGGCTTGTCGATCGAGCGCAGCACGGCCGTGTGAGCCGAGACGTGCACACCGTCGGCGATGCTCACGTGGCCGACCACGCCGGCGCCGCCACCGAAGGTGCAGCCTTCGCCGATGCGCGTGCTGCCGGCCACGCCGGTGAAGGCGGCCATCGCAGTGCCCCGGCCGATTCGCACGTTGTGGGCGATCTGGATCAAGTTGTCGAGCTTCACGCCGTCCTCGATCACGGTGTCGCCGAGCGCACCGCGGTCGATGCAGGTGTTGGCGCCGATCTCCACGTCGTCGCCGATGCGCACGGCGCCCAGTTGCTCGATCTTCACGTAGCCGTGCTCGCGGCTCGGCGCGAAGCCGAAGCCGTCGGCGCCGATGACGGCGCCGCTGTGGACGATGCAGCGGGCACCGACCACGCACTCAAACGCCAGGGTCACGCGCGGATGCAGCCGAGTGCCTGCGCCGACGCGCGCCGCGCGCCCGACGAAGCACTGCGCACCGATCTCCGCACCGTCGTCGATCTGCGCGCCGGCCTCGACGACCGCCAGCGCGCCGATGCTGACGCCAGCGCCAAGCCGTGCGCCGGGATCGACCACCGCGCTCGGGTGCACCCCGGTGACCGCTGCCGGCCGCACGCGCCGCGCCCACCATTGGGTCAGGCGCGCGAAATAGAGATAGGGATCGGGCGTGACGATCGCCGCACCGCGGGCCACCGCTTCGTCACGCAGGGCCGGCGCCACGATCACGCAGCCTGCCGAACTGCCGGCCAGCTGGGCGCGGTAGCGCGGATTGGCCAGAAAGGAGATGGTGGCGGCGTCGGCGTCCTCGAGCGGCCCGATGCGGGCGATGTCGAGTGACTTCGGGCCGATCAGCTCGCCGCCGAGTGCTGCGGCGATGTCGCCGAGAGTGACCTCTGCCGAGTCGATCACCGCGCGGCCACGCGCCTCACTTCGCGCCGTTCAGCGCCTTGATCACCTTGTCGGTGATGTCGACGCGCGGACCCGCGAACACGGCTTCCTGGAGGATGACGTCGTACTTCTCGGTCTCGAAGATCTGCTTGATCACCTTGTTGGCGCGATCGACCACACCGGCCAGTTCCTCATTCTTCCGCTGGTTCAGGTCTTCCTGGAACTCGCGCCGCTTGCGCTGGAACTCGCGGTCCTGCTCGACCAGGTCGCGCTGACGGCGGCTGCGATCGCCTTCGGCCAGGGTGGGCGCATCCTTCTCGAGTTTTTCCGAAGCGGTCTTCAGCTTCGCAGCGACGTCCGCCAATTCCTTCTCGCGTTTGGAGAACTCGGATTCCAGCTTGGCCTGGGCCGCCTTCGCGGGGCCTGCCTCGCGCAGCACGCGTTCGCTGTTCACGTAGCCGATCTTCAGTTCCTGCGCTGCCGCCGCCGTCACTCCGGCAGCGAGCACCGCCGCGGCAAGCATCGGCATCAATGACAAGGTCTTCATCAGAACGCGGTCCCGATCTGGAATTGCAACTTTTGAATTCTATCCTGCGCAAACTTGCGCACCGGCTGACCGTAGCTGATCTTGAGCGGCCCGACCGGCGAGACCCAACTCAGGCCGATGCCGGCCGCGGCACGCAGGTCGCCGAGGCTGAGCTTCTCGTCCTCGCCCCACACGTTGCCGGCGTCGAGATAGCCGAACAGGCGCAGCGTGCGGTCGTTGCCCGAGCCGGGCACCGGGACGTAGAACTCGGCATTCAGGTTGAGCTTGCGGTTGCCGCCGATGTAGGCGCCGGTCACGTCGATCGGGCCCAGCGAGCTCTGGTCGAAGCCCCGCACCGACCCGAGGCCGCCGCCGTAGAAGTTCTTGAAGATCGGATACGGACGGCCGCCGAAGCCCTTGCCCCAGCCGGCTTCGGCATTGAGGCCCAGCGTGTACTTCTTCGACAGCGGAATCCACTGCTGGATCTGGTAGTTGGTGCGCAGATACCGGGTGTCGAGCGCCACGCTCCATTCGGCGTTCAGCCGCTGGTAGAGACCGGAGGTGGGGACCAGCGCGCTGTCGCGGCCGTCGCGCTGCCAACCGAGCGTCAGCGGCAGGCTGTCGGTCGTGTCACCGAAGGCCTCACGGTACAGGAAATAGCTGTTCGGGATCGAGACACCGGCCTCGATCTGGGTCCGCTCCCAGCCCGCGCCGAAGAACACGGTATCGAACTCGCTGAACGGCACGCCGAAACGGATCGCCCCGCCCTGCGTCACCAGCTTGTAATCCTCGCCCTGGCTGTTGATCGGCCTGGCCGTTCGGTAGAACACGTCGATGGCGCGCGAGATGCCGTCGACCGTGAAGTACGGATCGACCGTGCTGACCACGATGTTGCGGTTGTAGCGGCTGGTGTTGACCTCGAAGCCAGGTAGTTGCCGCTGCCGAAGATGTTGTCCTGTCGGATGCCGAAGGTCAGCGAGACCTTCTCCGCGCTGGAGAAGCCGGCGCCCAGTTGCAGATTGCCGGTCGGCTTCTCGACCACCTGGGCGGTGATATCGACCTGGTCCTGCGCACCCGGCACCTCGGCGGTGTCGATGGTGACCTCGCTGAAGTAGCCGAGCCGGTCCACGCGGTCGCGCGACAGCTTGATGCGCCGGCCGTCGTACCAGGACGACTCGAACTGCCGGAATTCGCGCCGCACCACCTCGTCGCGGGTGCGGGTATTGCCTGCCACGTTCACGCGGCGTACGTAGACCCGGCGGCTCGGCTCGCCGACCAGCACCACCTCGACGCGCCCGGTGGCACGGTCGATCTCGGTCCGCGGCTCGACGCGTGCAAAGGCGTAGCCGAACGCGCCGTACATCTCGGTGAAGCGGCGGGTCGTTTCGGCGACCGTCTCGGCGCGATACGCCTCGCCCGGCTTGATGGCCACCAGCGCCTTGAAGTCGTCTTCCTTGCCGAGGTACTCACCCTCGAGGCGGACCGCCGTCACGGTATAGGGCTGACCTTCGGTCACGTTGATCGTGATCGAAATGTTCTGCTTGTCCGGCGAGATGGCCACCTGGGTGGAGTCGACGGTGAACTCGAGATAGCCGCGGTTCAGGTAATAGGCGCGCAGTGTCTCGAGGTCGGCATTGAGCTTGGTACGCGAATAGCGATCCGTCTTCGTGTACCACGTGAGCCAACCGCCGGTGGTCAGCTCGAACTGCCCGAGCAGCGTGCTTTCCGAGAACACCTTGTTGCCGGTGATGCGGATGTCGCTGATCTTCGCAACCTCGCCTTCGCTGACGGTGAAGGTGACGTTGACGCGGTTGCGCTCCACCGGAGTGATGGTGGTCACGACCTCGGCACCGTAGAGGCTGCGCGTGAGGTACTGGCGCTTGAGTTCCTGTTCGGCACGGTCGGCCAGGGCGCGGTCGAACGGCTGGCCTTCGCCGATGCCCACATCCTTCAGCGACTTGGTCAGCGCGTCCTTGTCGAACTCCTTGAGCCCGACGAAGGTCACCGACGAGATGATCGGCCGCTCCTCGACAATGACGACGACCACGTCGTTATCGACGTCCAGTCGCACGTCCTTGAACAGGCCGGTGGCGAACAGCGCGCGCAGCGCGGCGGCGCCCTTCTCGTCGCTGTAGGTGTCGCCGATACGGAACGGCAGCGCGCCGAAAATGGTACCGGCGTCGGCCCGCTGCAGGCCTTCGACACGGATGTCCTTGAGCACGAAGGGCTCGACCGCCCACACCGGCGCCGCGTGCATTGCCACCGCCAGGGCGGCGGCGAGAATCGAGGGGCGCAACGCGGAAGGGGTGGCCAAGGAGAGCGACGGACGGACCGTCGACAGGAGGAGCGCGCGGGAGAAGGCCATGCGGTCAATGCAGGCCCAGCAGGCGGGCCACGTCGTTGTAGAGGGCGAGTGACATCATCACGAGCATGATTGCCAGCCCCCCGCGCTGCAGCCGATCGAGCCACACCTCAGAGACCGGCCGCCCTGTCACTCCTTCGAAAAGATGATACATGAGGTGTCCGCCGTCGAGCATCGGCAACGGCAGCAGATTGAGCACGCCGAGACTGACGCTCACCAGTGCGAGGAAGCCGAGGTAGTAGCCAGCCGAGTTGTGCCGACTGGCCGGCGTAGTCGGCGATCGTCAGCGGCCCGCTCAGGTTCTTCAGCGAGGCCTCGCCGATCAGCATCTTGCCCAGCATGCGCAAGCTCAGTGCCGCCACTTCCCAGGTCCGTTGGGCACCGCGCACCAGGCCATCGACCACGCCGTAGCGCACCGTGATCGTTTCCGGCGCCTGCCCCACGTAGGCCTCGATCCGGCCCACGCTGCGGGCGCCGTCGGTCAGCAGCCCCGGCATCACGGTCAGCGATAGCCGCTCGCTGCCCCGCTGTACCTCCCACGCCATCGGGACCGGCACGCCGTCCCGCACGGCCGCACGGATCGTCTCGCGCAGCCGTCCGGCATCGTCGATGCGGGCGCCATCGACGCCCAGCACGCGGTCGCCTTCACGCAGCCCGGCCCGCGCGGCGGGTCCGCCCTCGACCAGCTTGCCGAGCACCGGCTCGCTGAACGGCGCGCCGATGCCGATGCGGCGCATCAGCTCGGCATCGACCTCGCGAGCGTCCACGCCCTCGAGCGCCAGGCGCACCGTGCGCTCGCCGTGCCCCTGGGCGTCGGTGATGCGCAGCGCGATGCGTTCGCCGCGCAGGGCGGCGTCGGTCAGCTGCCAGCGCAGATCGGTCATCGACTGCACCGGCTCGATACCGCCGTCGTCCTGCACGACGCCCCGCACCCAGTCGCCCGCCGCCAGGCCCGCGCGATCGGCAATGCTGCCGACCGTCGGCGCGCCGAGGACGGCCTTGGGTTCCTCCAGCCCGACCCAGTTGGCCGCGGCGTACAGCAGCACTGCGAGCAGCAGGTTGGCGGCCGGGCCGGCCGCCACGATGCTCGATCGCTGCCACAGCGGTCGGTTGTTATAGGCCCGAGCGCGTTCGGCAGCGGGCACCGAACCCTCGCGTTCGTCGAGCATCTTCACGTAACCGCCCAGGGGCAGCATCGAGACGACGAACTCGGTCTCCCCCGCTGGCGGCGCCACACGACCCGCCCGAAACCGACCGAGAAGCGCAGCACCTTCACGCCACAGGCCACGGCAACCCGGTAGTGCCCGTACTCGTGCACGACGATCAGGATGGCGAGCGTCAGCAGGAAGGCCAGCAAGGTGGTCATGACAGGGCTTTCAGGTGCTGGCGCGCCACGCTGCGGGCTTCCGCGTCCAGCGCGAGCAGGCCCGCGAGCGAGGCCGCGGCCCCGGCGCCAAGCGGCGTGCGTTCGAAGGTGTGGGCATTGACGCTGTGAATCTGGTCGAAGCGGATCGTTCCGGCCAGGAAGGCCGCCACGGCCACCTCGTTCGCGGCATTCAGCACCGCCGTGCCGCCCTCGGGCCCGCGCAGGGCGGCCCAGGCCAGCGGCAGCCCGGGGTAGCGGCGCTCGTCGGCCGGCTCGAAGCTGAGAGCCCCCAGCCGCAGGAAGTCGAGTTGCTCGGCTCCGGACTCGATCCGTTCCGGCCACGCCAGCCCGTAGGCGATCGGGACGCGCATGTCGGGCGTTCCGAGCTGCGCCAGCACCGAATGATCGCGGCATACCACCATCGAGTGGATGATGCTCTGAGGGTGCAGAACGACACGCACCTGCTCGGGCTGCAGGTCGAACAGCCAGCGGGCCTCGATCACCTCGAGCGCCTTGTTCATCATCGTCGCCGAATCGACTGAAATCTTGCGGCCCATGACCCAGTTCGGATGGGCGCAGGCCTCGTCGGGCGAGACGTCGCGCAGGCTGGCCGGGTCACGGCTGCGGAACGGCCCGCCTGAAGCCGTCAGCACGATGTGATCGATGCGCCGCGCCCAGGTGCTGCGATCCTCCGGCAGGCACTGGAAGATCGCCGAGTGTTCGCTGTCGATCGGCAGCAGCGTGGCGCCGCCTTCCTTCACCGCCGCCATGAACAGCGCACCGCCCACCACCAGCGCCTCCTTGTTCGCCAGCAGCAGGCGCTTGCCGGCGCGCGCAGCAGCCAGGCAGGGCGCCAGCCCGGCGGCGCCGACGATCGCCGCCATCACCGTGTCCACCTCCGGGTGGGCCGCTACCTCGGCCAGTGCGGCCGCGCCGGACAGCACTTCGACACCGCTGCCCGCGAGCCGCTCGCGCAGCGTCTGCGCTGCCGCGGCGTCCGGCAACACCGCGTAGCGCGGCCGGAACTGCAGACACTGCGCCGCCAGTTCGTCGATTCGGCTGTGGGCGCTGAGTGCGAACAGTTCGTAGCGGTCGGGATGGCGCGCGATCACATCGAGGGTGCTGACACCGATGGAGCCGGTGGCACCGAGAAGGCACACACGTTGCATCGTCATGGCGTCTTCAGAAGGAACACAGCGCCAGCGCCAGTGGGAACACCGGCAGCAACGCGTCGATACGGTCGAGCACGCCGCCGTGGCCCGGCAGCAGCGCGCTGCTGTCCTTGGCGCCGGCACTGCGCTTGACCAGCGACTCGAACAGATCGCCGACGACGCTCATTGCCGTGAGAAACACCAGTGCCACGGCCAGCCCGGCGAACCCGAGCCGTTCGAGCAACTGGCTGTACAGGCTGGACACCGACTGGCCGGTGTACCGATCGAGGGCGATCCAGACCAGGGCGAGCACCAGCACGCCAGCCATGCCGCTCCACACGCCCTCCCAGCTCTTGCCCGGACTGATGGCCGGCGCCAGCTTGCGCCGACCGAAGGCGCGGCCGCCGAAATAGGCGGCGATGTCGGCCGCCCACACCAGCGTGAACACCGAGAGCAGGAAGTTCACGCCGCGTGCCTTGGCGGCCACCATCGCCAGCCAGACGCTCCACAGCAGCAGCGCGCCGAGCATCCAGCGCAGCGGCGGGCTCAGGGTCGGCCAGCCGGCGACGCCACGGCGCAGGACCCACGCGCCGCCCAGAACCCAGGCCGCGGTCGCGACCCACCACCACCCGGCGCCCTCCGCCGCCACGTCGGGCCAGCCCAGACCGTAGGCTGCCGATCCGCCCGCGGCCACCAGTCCGCCCAGCGCTACCGCACCCACCGATCCGAGACCGTTCAGGCGCCCCCACTCCCAGCCGGCGGCACCGATCATCACCAGCAGCAGCAGCGCGAACGGCCACAGGGCCGCGGCGAACAAGGCCGGAAGGAGTGCCGCGAGCAACAGCAGCGCCGTGATGATGCGTTGCTTGAGCATCGTGCGGGCCGAGCTCAGACCGTGGCCTGCGGATCGGCCGCCACCGCTGCGACCGGCTTCACGCCACCATAGCGGCGATCGCGCGCGGCGTAGGCGGCCAGCGCAGCATCCAGCTCGACGTCACCGAAGTCCGGCCACAGGCAATCGGTGAAGTACAGCTCCGAGTAGGCCGCCTGCCACAGCAGGAAATTCGAGATCCGGACCTCGCCACCGGTGCGGATGAAAAGATCGGGATCGGGCGCGTGGCTGAGCGCCATGTACTGTCCCAGCCGGGCCTCGTTCAGCTGGTCAGCCGGTATGCCGTCGGCGATCGCCTGCCGGCAGGCCTGCAGCACGTCCCAGCGGCCACCGTAGTTGAACGCGACCGACAAGGTGATGCGCGTGTTGTGCGCGGTGCTGCGCTCGGCCTCCGCCCAGGCCTCTCGCACCTTGTCGGACACCGCATCGCGGTCGCCGACGATGCGGATGCGCACGCCCTCCTTCGCCAGCTTGGCCAGGTACTTGGAGACCGCCACCAGCACCAGCCCCATCAGACCCGACACCTCTTCTTCGGGCCGCTTCCAGTTCTCGCTGGAGAACGCGAACACCGTGAGGTACTCGATGCCACGATCGGCGCAAGCCTTGACGGTGCGCACCAGCGCGTCGACGCCCTGCTTGTGCCCGACGAAGCGCGGCATGAAGCGCTTGCTGGCCCAGCGGCCATTGCCGTCCATCACCACGGCCACGTGGCGCGGGATCGCGGCGGGGGCCTGGCTCACGGCGGAGGCGCTACGCACACCGGAGGCTCTCAAACCGCGAGGATCTCGGCTTCCTTGGACTGCACCAGTCGGTCGATCTCGGCGATCACGCGGTCGGTGAGCTTCTGCACCTCGTCGAGCGAGCGGCGCTCGTCGTCTTCGGAGATGGCCTTGTCCTTCAGGAGCTTCTTGGCCTGGTCGTTGGCGTCGCGGCGCAGGTTGCGCACCGCGATCCGTGCGTCCTCGCCGGCGCCGCGCACCACCTTCGTGAGGTCGCGGCGGCGTTCTTCGTTCAGCGCCGGCATCGGAACGCGCAGCAGCTCACCCTGCGACGACGGATTCAGGCCCAGGTCCGACTCGCGGATCGCCTTCTCGATCTTCGGGCCCATGCCCTTTTCCCACGGCTGGACGCTGATGGTGCGGGCGTCGAGCAGGCTCACGTTGGCCACCTGGCTGATCGACACCATCGAGCCGTAGTACTCGACGTGCACCTGGTCCAGGATGCCGGGGTGGGCGCGGCCGGTGCGAATCTTCTGCAGTTCCGACTTGAAGGATTCGATCGAACGTGCCGACTTCTGCTCGAACGTCTTCTTGATGTCTGCGATGCTCATGTTGTTGCGATCCTCGGACGGGTTCACACATGCACCAGGGTGCCCTCGTCCTCTCCCGTCACCACGCGCCTGAGGGCACCGGGCTTGAAGATCGAGAACACCTTGATCGGCAGCTTCTGGTCGCGGCACAGCGCGAACGCCGTCGCGTCCATGACCTGCAGGTTCTTGCTGATCGCCTCGTCGAAGCTGATCTTGGCGTAGCGCGTGGCGCCGGGATCCTTCTTCGGATCGGCGGAGTAGACGCCATCGACCTTGGTCGCCTTCAACACGATCTGCGCGCCGATCTCGGCCCCGCGCAGCGCGGCGGCGGTGTCGGTGGTGAAGAACGGATTGCCGGTGCCGGCGGCGAAGATCACCACCTTGCCTTCTTCGAGGTACTGCAAGGCCTTGGGGCGAACATAGGGCTCGACCACCTGCTCGATGCCGATCGCCGACATCACCCGGGCGGTCATGCCCTCTTGGCGCATCGTGTCGGCGAGGGCGAGTGCATTCATCACCGTGGCGAGCATGCCCATGTAGTCGGCCGTCGCGCGGTCCATGCCGACGGCACCGCCGGCCACGCCTCGGAAGAGGTTCCCGCCGCCGATCACCACCGCCACCTCGCAACCCATCTCGGTGATCTCGCGAACCTCCTGCACCATGCGCACGATGGTCGCGCGGTTGATGCCGTAGGCGTCGTCGCCCATCAAGGCCTCGCCGGAAAGCTTGAGCAGGATGCGCTTGAACGCCGGCATGCGGGGGACTCCTCGGGTGAACGGTCAGTAGGACGGCAGTTTAGGGGATGGCCCCGGCACGCAGGCACGCGCGCCGGGCCGGGCGCAGCGCTTACTGCCCCTTGGCAGCGGCCACCTGGGCGGCCACTTCGGCGGCGAAGTCGTCGGTCTTCTTCTCGATGCCCTCACCCACGATGTACATCGTGAAGCCCTTGATCGTCGTGCTGGCGGCCTTGAGCATCTGCTCGACGGTCTGCTTGTCGTTCTTCACGAAGGTCTGGTTGAACAACGAGACCTCCTTCAGGAACTTCTGCACCGAGCCTTCGACCCGCTTGGTGACGATCTCGGCAGACTGCGGCGCCTTGCCGGCCGCCTCGGCGGCCTTGGCATCCTCGGCGGCCTTGCCGGCGGCGACGTTGCGCTCCTTCTCGATCAGATCGGCCGGCACGTCGGCCGAGGTCAGCGCCACGGGCTTCATCGCGGCCACGTGCATCGCCACGTCCTTGGCGGCCACGTCGTCGCCGGTGTACTCGACCACCACGCCGATGCGGGTGCCGTGCAGGTAGCTGACCAGCTTGCTGTCGCCGCTGAAGCGCTTGAAGCGGCGGATCGCGATGTTCTCGCCGATCTTGCCGATCAGCGCGGTGCGGGTGGCCTCCACCGTCACGCCGGCGATCTCCAACGCCGACAGCGCCGCGACATCCGCCGGGGCCTGGGTGACCACAAGTTCCGCGAGCGTCTTGCCGAAGGCCAGGAAGTCGTCGTTCTTGGACACGAAGTCGGTTTCGCAGTTCAGTTCCATCAGCGCACCGGTCGTGCCGCTGATGTGCGCCACGACGATGCCTTCGGCCGTGACGCGCGAGGCGGCCTTGCTGGCCTTGCTGCCGAGCTTGACGCGCAACAGTTCCTCGGCCTTGTTCAGGTCACCTTCGGCCTCGGTGAGGGCCTTCTTGCACTCCATCATCGGGCGTCGGTCTTGGCGCGCAGTTCGGCGACCATGCTGGCGGTGATTGCGGGCATTGCGTTCTCCGTTCGGTGAAGCGAGGCTGCCTCCGGGCAGCGATCGCTTCGAAATCATTGAAAAAAAGGGGCTGAATCAGCCCTTGATGAGTGCGCGGGGGCGCCTTGCGACGGGCTCAGGCCGCGTCGCTGACTTCCACGAACTCGTCGGTGCTCTGGGCGGCGGCGACCACTTCGCTGACCGCGTTGGCCTTGCCTTCGAGTGCGGCATCCGCCACGGCACGGGCGTACAACGCCACGGCCTTCGCGGAGTCGTCGTTGCCCGGGATCACGTAATCGATGCCCTCGGGCGAGTGGTTCGAGTCCACCACGCCGATGACCGGAATGCCCAGCTTCTTCGCCTCGGCAATCGCGATCTTGTGGTAGCCCACGTCGATGACGAACATGGCATCGGGCAGCGCGTTCATGTCCTGGATGCCGCCGATGTCCTTCTCGAGCTTGGCGATCTCGCGGGCGAACAGCAGCGCTTCCTTCTTGCTCATGGACTCGAGGCCCGCTTCCTGCTGCGCCTGCATTTCCTTCAGCTTCTTCAGCGACCCCTTGACGGTCTTGAAGTTGGTCAGCATGCCGCCGAGCCAGCGCTGGTCGACGTAGGGCATACCGGCGCGCTGGGCCTCCTGGGCAACCACTTCGCGCGCCTGGCGCTTGGTGCCGACCATCAGGATCGTGCCGCGCTTGGCGGCGAGCGAGCGGGTGAACTTCATCGCCTCGTTGAAGAGCGGCAGCGTCTTCTCGAGGTTGATGATGTGGATCTTGTTGCGATGGCCGAAGATGAAGGGGGCCATCTTCGGATTCCAGAAGCGGGTCTGGTGTCCGAAATGGACGCCCGCTTCCAGCATTTCACGCATGGTGAGGGACATGGAAACTCCAAAGGTTGGGTCTAAAATCCGGCCAGAATTGCAAGTGATTGCAGCGCTTTGTTGCGACATGCAAGCAGACCTCTTTCGAGTCTTGCAACACCTTTTGGCGACCGGGTTTGCGGATTGCAAATGTTCTTCCGGCTTTTGCCGAACCGGCCTCGATCGAACCGACCAGGACAGGCACCGACGTGTTCCAGAAAAACCCTGAGAGTTTAGCACGCCGATGACCGACGACCTGCTCTCCCGGCGCGCCCGGGTGCTTGACGGCACGAGCAGCGCCGGCGCGGAGATCGAGCGCTCGCTGCAGCACGCAGCCTCCGCTGCCGTGGCCCCGGCCTTCCTGAAGATCGATGCTGTCGGCGCGCGAGCCGCGGCCCGCGCCGTCGACGCCGCGTTCTCCAGCGGCGCCCCGCTGCCGCCGCTCGCCGGTCTGGCCGTCAGCATCAAGGACCTGTTCGACATCGCCGGTCAGGTCACGACCGCGGGCTCCACGGTACTGGCCGATGCCGAACCGGCCGCGCAGGACGCGCCCGCGGTGTCGCGGCTGCGGGCAGCCGGCGCAGCGTTGATCGGCCGCACCCACATGACCGAGTTCGCGTTCTCGGGCATTGGCCTCAATCCGCACCACCCCACGCCGGCCAACGTGCCGATGGCAGCCCTGGACCGCGACACGCCGCGCATCCCAGGCGGCTCCAGTTCCGGCGCGGCGGTCTCGGTGGCCGGCGGGGCCGCGTGGGCGGCGCTGGGTTCGGACACCGGCGGTTCGGTGCGCATCCCGGCGGCGCTGCAGGGTCTGGTCGGCTTCAAGAACACAGCATCGCTGACGCCGACCGAGGGAGCCATCCCGCTGTCCACCACGCTCGACACGGTCTCGGCCCTGACGCGCTCGGTGCGCGACGCCGTGCTGCTGCACGAGTTGCTGTCGGCGCGCCGCGTCGCGCTGCCTGGCCGGCCGCTGCGCGCCACCCGGCTCGCGGTGCCGACAACGCTGATGCTCGACGCGCTGGAGCCTGCCGTGGCCGCGGCCTTCGAACGCGCCGTGGACCGGTTGTCGCGCGTCGGCGCACAGATCGTCGCGCTCGACGTCCCGCCGCTGGCCGACCTGGCGCCGCTGCAGGTCAACGGTGGTTTCGCGAGCTGCGAAAGCTGGGCCTGGCACCGGCACCGGCTCGCGACACACGAAGAAGCCGGCTACGACCGCCGCGTGGTGACGCGCATCCGCCGCGGCATGGCCATGAGCGCGGCGGACTACATCGACCTGCAGAAGGCACGCGCCGCCTGGATCGCTCGCATGCACGTGGCGCTGCGTGGCTTCGACGCGGTGCTGTCCCCGACCGTGCCGATCCTCGCGCCACCGATCACCGCGCTGGAAGCGAGCGACGAGGAATTCTTCCGCGTCAACTCGCTGCTGCTGCGCAACCCCTCGGTCGTGAACCTGCTCGACGGCTGCGCGATCAGCCTGCCCTGCCAGGCGCCGGGCGAAGCGCCGGTCGGCCTGATGCTGTGGTCGCGCGGCCATGCCGACGACGCCCTGCTCGACACGGCCCTGGCCGTCGAAGCCGTGCTGGCCACTGGAGCATCCTCATGAAGGTCGGCGTGATCGGCGCCGGTATCGTCGGCGTGACCACAGCCTACGAGCTGGCCGAGGACGGCCACGACGTCACCGTGTTCGAGCGACACAGCAGCGTCGCCTCGGAGGCGAGCTTCGCGCATGCCGGCTTGCTGGGCTCGGGCGATGTTGCGCCATGGGCAGCGCCCGGCCTTCCCGGCCGCCTGCTACGCGACCTGTTCAGCCGCCATCCGGCGATGCGCGTGCGCCCTTCCTTCGACGCGATGCAATGGCGCTGGCTGTGGCGCTGGTGGAGCGCCTGCCGCGCGCCGAACTTCCCGCAGCGCCACATCGAGCTGCTGCGACTGGCGCAGTACAGCCGCGAACGGCTCCGCGTGCTCGACGAGCGGCTGCAGCTGGATTTCGAACGCTCGCAGGGCCTGTTGCTCCTGCTGCGAGAAGAGCGCGACGTTGCCGCGGCGCAGCCCCGCCTGGCGCTGCTGCGCGAACTCGGCATCAGCGTGCGCGAACTGGACGCCGCCGCCTGCCACGCGACGGAGCCCGGCCTCCATCGCGAGCAGCCGCTGGCCGGCGGGATCCAGCTGCCCCAGGACGGCGTGGGCAACTGCCGCCAGTTCGCCCACCTGCTGCGCGACGCGGCCGAGCGGCTCGGCGTCGAGTTCCGGTTCGGCACCGTGGTGCGCGCGCTGGAGACCGGAACACGCTCCGATGGCGCCGAACTGCAGCTCGAGCACCTGGCCCTGACCACCGGCTTCGCTTCGAGCCGGGCCACGGCCGTCCCCGGCGGCAACGGCGACAAGCACGGCAACGCGATGGCTCACCGCGCGCGCGCCGCGGCGCGCTATCTCGACCCGGTGTCGGCGGAGGCTTTCGATGCCGTGGTGATCGCCGCCGGTGTCGATGCCGCCGAACTGCTGCCGGGCCTGGGCATCAAGCTGCCGCTGATGCCGATCCACGGCTACTCGCTGACAGCGCCGCTGCGCTCGCCCGAACGGGGCCCGAAGGCAGCACTGGTCGACGAGCGCTACCGCATCGCGATGAGCCGGCTGGGGCAGCGCGTGCGTCTGGCCGGCTGCGCCGAGCTGGGCGGCTCGGTGCAGACGCAGCGGCGGGCGGCGGTCGAGACGCTGTACCGACTGCTCAACGACTGGTTCCCCGGCGCCGCCCACATTGCGCGGCCCCAGGTATGGAAAGGCGCTCGGCCAACGCTGCCCGACGGCCTGCCACTGATCGGCCCCAGCCCCCGCCCCGGCGTGTGGCTGAACCTGGGCCACGCCGACCACGGCTGGACGCTGGCCTGCGGCAGCGCCCGGCTGCTGGCCGACCAGATCGCCGGACGCTCGCCCGGCTTCGATCCGGGCAGTTTCGCGCTGGCCCGGGCGGCCTCGGTCCCGCCGTCTGCCTGACGGGTCAGCCAACATGCTTGATGTCGCGATGCCCTGGGCCGTTCTGGGCGATGGCTCGCGGCGTGACGTGGAGCGGCTGCCGCTGTTCGGCGTGGCCGCAACGCGTGCGCTGGAGATCGAGGCCGCGCGCGCCTTGCCGCCCCACACGCTGATGCAGCGTGCCGGCGGCTCGGTGGCCCGGCTGGCCCTCGCATTGGCGCCGCATGCACGACGCATCTGGATCGCTGCCGGTCCCGGCAACAACGGTGGCGATGGCCTGGAAGCCGCGGCGTGGCTGCAGCGCGCCGGCAAGCAGGTGACGGTGAGCCTTGCGCCTTCCGTGCAAACGCCAGCCGATGCGGCGGCGGCCGGCGCCAAGGCACGTGCCGCGGGAGTCGCACTGGTGGAAAGCAGCGCGCCGCCCGAGCCGCTCGGCCCCGACAATCTGGCCATCGACGCCCTGTTCGGCATCGGCCTGACCCGCGCGCCCGCCGGCTGGGCCCTGGCCGCGATGAGGTCGCTCAACGACGGCGGCACTCCGGTGTTGTCGATCGACCTGCCCAGCGGGTTGGACGCCGAGCAGGGGGCACTGCTTGACGAGACCGCCGTGGTGCAGGCTCGCTGGACACTGAGCCTGCTGACCTTGAAGCCGGGTCTGTTCACCGCTCAGGGGCGCGACCACGCCGGGCAAATCTGGTTCCACGACCTGGGTGTCGATGCCGAGACCTCACAGGCGAGTGCCGGCCTGCTGACGGGTGCGAGCACGTTGTGGCCGGCGCGCCGGCATGCGCAGCACAAGGGCAGCTTCGGCGACGTATGGGTGGTCGGCGGCGCCGCCGGCATGGTCGGGGCCGCGCTGCTCGCGGCACGGGCCGCGCT